>JAAYFB010000338.1 GCA_012728465.1 Proteiniphilum sp.
AAACAAGCGGTGGATTGCTAGTGGTGGTTGAAGATGGTTTTAGTAAAGAATTTGAAAAGCTGGCTAAAGATAATGGATTGGAGTTAAGCCCAATAGGATGGACTACTGATAGGGGTGATAAATTGGTAGAGGTGATTTAATTATATAAAACTTTCTCGTAGAGTATTATATTATAGCTCTACGAGAAAGATAATCTTATAAGTCTAATAGTCAAAAATCCACAAATATTTTAAAACTATTTGCCGGAATAGATATATTCATTGTTGTGGTTGCTACATCGAGAGACTCACCATCAATATAATCTTTCCATTTGCCTGTATTAGGGAATGTGGTTGAGGTTGTTATCTCGCTATTCGTGAAGTTGCCTACTACTACCACTTGCTTTGATTTTCCAAATGATGACAGAGTAATAAATCTTCCATTGCTCCAATTGCTGGCTGAAACCTTCCACTCCATTGTAGCTGTTGAACTAAACAACTCGCTGTGTTGCATTCGCAAATTTATAAGTTTACTATACACATTGTGCAACTTTGCTCTATCTGAATTTTGTAGATATTCCCATTTCAAAGGCTTCTTGCCTGTACGTCCATTTTCTTCAATAGATATATCATACCCCATCTCTCCAAACTGCCACACCATCTTTGGTCCTGGCACAGTAAAGAAAAATGCAGCATTGGCAGCAAGCTGAGACATGCGAGCAGTAAGATTCGTTTTTAAAAAATCATTACCCCGCTGTGTTTGTGTGTAGGCCATTCGTTCTTCATCGTGGCTTTCCATGTAGCTTACCAAGCTATTGATAGGACGAGATGAAGTTTTATAATATGTCCCATCAAAGCTAGAGTTGTCTGACCATCCCATTGCCGATTGCTTATAGGCATGATTCATGTTTCTCCACACCATCATGCCTTCATTGGCCAATTCGGTCTCCTCTTTATTATCAGCAAAGTGTTCTAATATCACATATGCCTCTGGTTTTACTAATTTAATTGCATCATTATATTTTTTGAGTATAGCCACTCTTGATGCATCATAGTTGCTGGCAGTTGATTCGCTTGATTTGTTTTGAGTAAAACCTTTAGTGAGGTCAAACCTGAATCCATCAATATTGTACTCTTCTAATAAAAACTGAAGATTACGTTTGACAAAATTTTGAACAAGCTCCGACTCATGATTAAAATCGTGAAATACGGAGTAGGGGTGTGGTGCATCTACATTGAAGTATGGATTGTTTGATGCAGTCTTATTGTTTGTCTTATTCCACCACATCTTAGCAAATGGATGAGAACCAGTGGCATGGTTATATACCACATCCAATATCACAGCCATACCCCTTTCGTGGCAAGCGTCAATAAACTCCTTATACATTTTGTCAGTCCCATATGCTTTGTCCATCGCAAAAAAGAAAGCAGGATTGTAACCCCAACTATCATTTCCATCAAACTCCTGCGTAGGCATAAGTTCGATTGCATTAACACCTAATGTCTGAAGGTAATCTAGCTTTTGCATTGCTCCATTGATATCACCTGTTTCTGTAAAATCACGAAGTAGCATTTCGTAAATAACCAAATTATCAACAGTTGGCGATTCAAAGTTTTTTATCTTCCAGTTATATATATCAGACTGTGTTTTAAAAACAGATACTATGCCTATGCCACCCTTAGGATAATCTTTGTTGTCGGGATATGTTGATGCTGAGATATACTTGTCATTATCTGGATCTAATATCTTTCTAGCATATGCATCTGCAATTCTTATAGTTTCTTTATCTTTATTGCCTACATAGTATTGAAATGCATACTCCTTTGTTGGATCTAAGTTATTTATCGTTATCCACCATGTGCCCGAAGTATCATCACGATACATCTGCGAGCTTTCATCATTACTCAATTTCCAGTTATTAAAATCGCCAACAACATGGGCAAAGTCTTTTCTTTTACCATCCTTATCTTTGTCATATAATACTAAAGTAACTGTATTGTTATCAATTATATTAATACCCTCTACCATATTTGCGGGCAATGCTCCATTTTTAATATCACCTGGCTTAAATGCTTCAAACTTTGCGTCAGTTACTTTTATGAATGAGTCATTATTGATTCCTTTTTTTGTTCCATCTGCATTCCTTATCAATACGCCTAGCTGATTTATAGCTGTTTCACCAGAATCGAACCACGATCTAATTGAGGGGCTTAA
>JAAYFB010000339.1 GCA_012728465.1 Proteiniphilum sp.
CACATCATCCTCTGCAGTAATATTAAGTGTTATCATCGATAGCATGTGATTAAAATCTAGCTTAGCATTAGGCTTATCGTATGTATGTCCCTTAGCATTGTCTGAATATAGCAAATCAATATCACCTTGATTTGCTTGATTGCTAATATCAATCTGATAAATATTGTTAGTCATGTCAGATTGGTATGGATAATAGGCTACAAAGTCGTAAGTCCCAGTAGATGGTAACATTATCTCTGTAGAAGCAGGTTTGAAGTGTCCATCTCCAACTTCTGTTACATATTTGATATTGGACTTTTCATCAAATACTCCATTTGACAAAGTTGTTCCTCCTTTGAGAGCATAAATGCCAATCGCATCTCCTTCATCCCATAAATCTCCAGTAGTACGTGTTTTACTAATAGTGGCATGAAATGTGGCTATACCATCTTTTGGAGTCTCTGTCGTTGTAATTTCATTTTCCTGTTCGCAAGAATTAAATAGGAAAAACATGCTGCAAATATACAGCACTTTCATAATGCTTTTTTTCATTTTGAATTGATTTATAATTTTTGTAAGTAGTTGTTAATTAATTGTTCTTCTGATAAATATAAGTTCCTTTATAGCTAACATTTACATAATGATATCAAGTTGTAAGACTATGTTTTGTGTACTTTTTTATGTTTGTAAATAGACTATTATGTAACTTTTATTAGTTTAAATGCAAAATAAGTATTTATAAATGTTTAATACAAATAATTTGACTGCTATTTTATTTTTATGGCTTAAAATATGCTTTTGTGGTTACAATTTATTTTTATCATTGTATAAAATGAGTGTAAAGTCGAATATCTTTAGCTCAATGAGTTTAAGATATGATACGTAGTTTCGGCATAACATCATTTTTTTTGTCTATTTTTGTAATCAATATGGAAGAAGCATTTGACGTACATAGCAATAAGGAATTTCAGGAAAGAGAGCGTGATTATGAGAATGCTCTCAGGCCATTATCATTTCATGATTTCAGCGGTCAAGATAAGATTGTTGATAATTTGGGCGTGTTTGTAAGTGCAGCCCGCATGAGAGGCGAATCTCTAGATCATGTTTTGCTACATGGCCCTCCAGGGCTGGGTAAAACCACTTTATCTAATATTATTGCAAATGAACTTAATGTAGGCTTTAAGATCACTTCAGGCCCAGTATTAGATAAGCCAGGTGATTTGGCAGGAATTCTAACATCTTTGGAGCCTAACGATGTGCTTTTTATTGATGAAATTCATCGTTTATCTCCTATAGTCGAGGAATATCTATATAGTGCGATGGAGGACTATAGAATAGATATAATGATAGATAAAGGACCAAGTGCACGGTCTATTCAAATTGACTTGGAGCCATTTACACTGATAGGTGCTACAACTCGTAGTGGATTATTAACTAGTCCACTACGAGCAAGGTTCGGGATTAATATGCATTTAGAGTATTATAATATAGATACTCTTACAGGAATTATATTGCGATCTGCAAATATTCTTCGAATTGAGTGCTCTAAAGATGCTGCACTGGAGATAGCTACAAGAAGCCGTGGCACACCACGTATTGCTAATGCACTATTGAGACGTGTTAGAGATTTTGCACAAGTAAAAGGCTCAGGTAAAATAGATAAAGCAATATCTACATATTCTCTTGAGGCTCTAAATATTGATAAATATGGATTAGATGAAGTGGATAATAAGATTCTACTGACCATTATTGATAAATTTAATGGCGGGCCAGTTGGTCTTACAACTATTTCAACTGCAATAGGTGATGATGCAGGAACAATTGAAGAAGTATATGAACCATTTTTAATTCAAGAAGGTTTCTTGAAACGTACACCTAGAGGCCGTGAAGCCACTCCACTTGCATATAAGCATTTAGGACGGACCAGAGATTCAGAGCAAGGAGAATTGTTTTAGTCGTCATTAGTTCTGATTCTCTGTTTCTAAATCATAAACTATTATCAAACATCTCATTTCTTTCTATAGTTAGTCAAGAATGAGATGTTTATTTTGTATTTTTGCGCAAATTAGTAATAAACAAGTAAAAATTTAATATGTCGGACGATAAGAAAATTATTTTTTCGATGGTGGGTGTTAGTAAAACATTTCCCCCTCATAAGCAGGTATTGAAAAATATATACCTATCTTTTTTCTATGGTGCTAAGATTGGCATTATTGGTTTAAACGGATCAGGTAAATCAACATTACTGAAAATTATTGCAGGTATTGAAAAAGAGTTCCAAGGTGAGATTGCTTCTGATAAAAGTTTCTCGGTGGGATATTTAGAACAAGATCCAAAGCTAGATCCAAGCAAAACAGTAATAGAGATAGTTCGTGAAGGAGTGCAACCTGTAATGGATATGATTGCCGAATATGAGGATATTAACTTGAAATTTGGTTTGCCAGAATATTACGAGAACGAAGATAAAATGAATCAGTTATTTGCACGTCAGGCTGACCTTCAAGATAAACTTGATGCTGCAGATGCATGGAGTATCGATAATAGACTTGAGCGAGCAATGGACGCACTTCGTTGTCCACCAGAAGAGCAATCCGTAACTGAATTATCGGGAGGTGAGGCGCGTCGCGTAGCACTTTGCCGTTTATTGTTGCAAGAGCCTGATGTATTACTTCTTGATGAGCCTACTAACCATTTAGATGCTGAATCAATTGATTGGTTAGAGCAACATCTACAACAGTATAAAGGTACAGTAATTTGTATCACTCACGATAGATATTTCCTAGATCACGTAGCAGGCTGGATTTTAGAGCTTGACCGTGGAGAAGGTATTCCATGGAAAGGTAATTACACTTCTTGGTTAGAACAAAAGACTAAACGCATGGAGCAAGAGGAAAAACAAGCTAG
>JAAYFB010000340.1 GCA_012728465.1 Proteiniphilum sp.
AGCAAACGTGCACTTATCATTTCAGACATGCCATTTATGTCGTATCATGTATCCAAAGAGGATGCAGTACGCAATGCTGGACGATTGGTGAAAGAAGGAGGAGCGCATGCAGTGAAGCTAGAAGGCGGAACAAAATATGCATCTACAATAAAAGCTATTGTAGATGCTCAAATCCCCGTGATGGGACACATTGGGCTCACTCCCCAATCTGTAAATGCATTTGGCGGATTTAAGGTGCAAGGCAAAGATGAAGCTGCTGCAAGGCAAATAATAGAAGATGCCAAAGCACTAGAGAAAGCGGGAGCATTTGCAATTACTCTCGAGGGTATTCCCGCAAAACTTGCCAAAATAGTTACCGAAACAGTGAACGTGCCAACAATTGGCATTGGTGCGGGCAAAGACTGCGACGGACAAGTATTGGTTATCAATGACATGTTGGGCATGTTTAGCGACTTTGTTCCTAAATTTGTGAAACAGTATGCTAAACTTAACATTGACATCAACACTGCCCTAAAGGCTTATATTAGCGAAGTGGCAAGTGGTGCGTTTCCCACCGATAACCACACCTTCTCTATAGACTCTGATGTTTTAGACAAACTATATTAATAAGATGATTATCAAAACAATCAAAGAGCTTGATGCTCAACTTGCTCCCTACAGGAATGAGGGCAAAACAATTGGATTTGTACCAACAATGGGCTTTCTTCACGAGGGACATCTATCGCTGATAAGAAGAGCTAAAGCTGAAAATGACATAGTGGTGGTGAGTGACTTTGTGAACCCTACACAGTTTGCTCCCAACGAAGATTTCGAATCATATCCCCGTGATATCGTTAGAGATGAAGAACTGGCAACATCAGCAGGAGCTGACTTTATATTTCACCCATCAGTGTCAGAGATATACCCCGAAGGTAGCTCCACATTTGTGGAAGTTGAGGGAGATATCACAAAAGTATTGTGTGGAGAATCAAGACCATCGCATTTCAAAGGAGTAACCACAGTTGTGGCTATACTATTCAATATTGTAAAAGCCAACAAAGCATATTTTGGTCAAAAAGATGCACAGCAAGTAGCAGTGTTGCTACAGATGGTACGCGACTTACATATGAACATTGAACTTGTAGTTTGTCCAATCATTCGCGAAGAGGATGGGCTGGCAATGAGCTCACGAAATACATACCTTTCGGACGAGGCAAGAAAGCAATCAGTGGTTCTTAATCAATCACTATTGCTAGCCGAAGGTGTTTTCAACAATGGAGAAAACAGCACCAACAAGCTGATAAAGATAATCGCTGACAAGATTAATGAAATGCCCTTGGCAGAAATCGATTACGTAAGCATTTACGACTATCCATCGCTAAAGGTTATCACCAAAATAAACCAACAGGCACTGGCAGCAGTTGCCGTAAAGTTTGGTAATACGAGATTAATTGACAATATTATTTTAAAAAGAATATAGATAATGCAACTAACAATGCTTAAGTGTAAGCTTCACAGAGCAACAGTAACGGAAGCTAACTTAAATTATACAGGTAGCATCACAATAGATAAAACACTTCTAGAAAAAGCTAACCTACTAGTTTGGGAGCAAGTGCATATTGTAAATGTAAACAATGGTGCCCGCTTTGAAACGTACGTGATAGAGGGCGAAGCCGACAGTGGCGTAATTTGCCTAAATGGTGCAGCAGCGCGACTTGTGCAACCTGGTGATGAGGTTATCATCATGGCTTATGCTCAACTATCTCCTGACGAGGTGAAAAATCATGAACCATTGGTTTACATTTTGAACAAGGACAATAAGATTGAACAACAAATTATTGGAAAAACTATCTACAAATAAAAACAATTGGCTTTTAGCATGAGGCACGCAACTAGATGCTAAATGCTTAAAGCCATCATTAATATAAATATCAATGTACAACATTGCCATCACCGCTGGCGGAACGTCCGAAAACATTGACGGAGTGAGAAAGCTAACCAATGTAAGCACAGGATCTCTAGGATGGAACTGTTTAGAGTCTGTGCTAAACTACTTCTTGTCGAAAGATGAAGCCAACTTTCATATCCATTATGTATTAACCCCAACTGCATTCAGAGGGCAATTAAATGATATTCAAAAAAAGCACGTTAGCTTCATCGAGGTTACAGATGCCGAAAGCGTGTACAATGCTGTGAATGATCTGACCAAAAATATAAACATAACACACTTTATTCACTCCATGGCAATATCAGATTTTACGTTTTCGTATGCCGTGAGCGTTGACAACCTAGCTGAAGAGATTGCCGCATATGTAAATAATGGTGGCGATGTTAGCAAAGAAAAGCTACAAGAATTACTAACTCTACCTCACAGCAGAAACGAAGAGGGGGCAAAGATCTCATCTTCAAAACCTTTGATTATTGGTTTGAAAACCACAAAAAAGGTAATATCATTAATCAAAGAGAACAACAAAAATACTGTTCTTGTAGGTTTCAAACTGTTGAGGAATGTGGGTGAAGATACTTTGATGGAAGTATCTAAGAAATTGACTGAAAAGAATGAGTGCGACTTTGTGTTTGCAAACGAGCTTAGCCAAATATCGGGCAATGAACACACTGGAATACTTATCGCGGATGGCATCATCGTGGCTCGACCAAAGGGAAAAAGGCAAATAGCTGACGCCATTGTTGCGAATATGATAAATAATTAAGATAATCACAAATACGAAACAGTTATGAAAAATATATTGATTGGAGTAACGGGCAGCATTTCGTGCTACAAAACATTGGAGATAGTAAACCAGTTGACTAAAGATGGATACAACGTGAATGTGGTGATGACGAAAGCTGCGCAACAATTTGTTGGTCCACTATCATTCGAAACACTTTCATCCAATCCTGTAGTTACAGAGATGTTTAGTGCTGATGGTCACGAAAAGGTAGAACATATTGAACTAGCCAAGCAAGCCGACTTGTTTGTTATAGCTCCTGCAAGTGCAAACATAATTGGCAAAATAGCTAGCGGAATTGCTGACGACATGTTGTCAACAATTGCAATGGCGGTTATTTGCCCCACACATATATTCCCTGCAATGAACACCAAGATGCTTTACAACCCAATTGTGCAAGACAATATTGAGAAACTAAAGAGATTTGGATACAAAATTCATGGTACTGCTAGTGGCGAACTTGCCTGTGGCGACATTGGTGATGGCAAATTGCTTCCTTGGGAGGAAATTGTGCAAACTATTAAAAATAATGTAAAGTGATAGCAACTTATAATTGCTAAATCTACACACATACCATATCACACAACTCTTATATAGGGGTAACAATCTATAGAACAAGACATTTACGCTAGTCAACTAGCTACAAAAGAGAGCAAAATATGAAAACGCAAAAGTTTTTCAGCCTATTTTCCGTACGGAAAGTAACTCTGAAAAGTTTTTCAGCCATATTTTCCGTGCGGAAAGTAACTCTAAAAAGTTTTTCAGGCTACTTTCCGTGTGTCGTGGATCCAAAAAAAACCGTTTAGCCACAC
>JAAYFB010000009.1 GCA_012728465.1 Proteiniphilum sp.
AAAGTTTTTACTATAAAACCAACTTTGGTTTTATAGTGATTTATTCCATAAAGTGCCATTCCAACGTTGGAAAAAGAGTAAAAACTTTCATTTACCCTCATTTTAATGTTGGAATAAGAGTACACAAGATTAAAAATTATAAAATCATTCACAAATGGAGGTATATTATTAACATTTTTATAAAACCAAAGTTGGAATGACAGTAATTTATTTCAGAAGTTACAAAACCAACATTGGCTTTAGTTCAATTATTTTTGGGAGTAGTAAAACCAATGTTGGGATAACAATAATTATTTTTGGAAACAACAAAACCAAAGTTGGAAAAACAATACATCTATCTATTTATTTGCTAACCTCAACTACATAGTGCTTCATTATTTAAAGGAAGTATTTCAATACTTTTGTGTAACTTTGTAATCAGCTCACAAAGTAATATCATAACATCTCAAAACAACTAGTAGATATGAACAAATATATCTTACTCTCTGCTCTACCATTAGCAACTGCTAGCGTAATAATAGTACAAGCACAAGAGACTAACCCAAACATAATACTCATATACTGCGACGATCTTGGATATGGAGATTTGGGTGTAACAGGGCACCCCAATATCAAGACACCCAACATCGACAAAATGGCCTTGAATGGAACAAGGTTTACCAATTACTATAGTGCCTCACCAGCATCAACTGCTAGCAGATATGCACTATTGACAGGAAAATACCCTCCTCGTTCGGGTTTTGATTGGGTATTATATCCAGAATCGGAACGAGGAATACACAAAAACGAGATAACACAAGCCGAAGCACTAAAAAGCAAAGGATACAAAACTGCGATATTTGGAAAATGGCATTTAGGATCAAGTAAAAAAGAGTATCTTCCACTTCAAAATGGATTTGATGAGTATGTGGGCCTTCCTTATAGCAACGACATGCTACCACCCAAATGGCCCGATATAGCTCTGATGCATGGAAACGACACAATAGAAATGAACCCTAACCAAGCAAAGCTTACAGAGCTATACACAAATGAGGCTATATCATTTATAAAGAAAAACAAAGATGAAAGTTTCTTTGTATATATTCCCTATGCTATGCCTCACGTCCCATTATTTGCAAGTGAGAATTTTGCAGGAAAATCAAAACGGGGTATATATGGTGACGTGGTGGAGGAAATAGATTGGTACGTAGGTAAGTTACTTTCAACTCTCGAAAAAGAGGGTTTGGACAAAAAAACCATAGTGTGGTTTGTAAGCGACAATGGTCCATGGATACTTAAAAACCAAGAAGGAGGCTCTTCAGGACTATTTCGTGATGGCAAAGGTAGTACTTGGGAAGGTGGGGTAAGAGTTCCGTGTATTGCATATGCTCCTGGATTAATACCTAGTAAGATTAATGATGAAATAGTGTCATCAATGGATATATTTGCTACAAATATTTACTTAGGTGGCTATTCATTACCCTACAATCATATCACTGATGGCAAGAACATATCATCATATCTAGGGTACAAAAATGTAGATATCAAAAAAGAGGAACCTCATTTCTTTTTCGGAATTGGACACCAACTCTTCGCAGTGCGCAAAGGCAAATGGAAACTACACGTTAAAACGTATAGCCAAATTGGAGCCGATTATTTCGATGGCACACTTCCACTACTGTTTGACTTAGATGTTGACCCTTCAGAAAAATATAACTTAGCGGATAAGCATCCCGATATTGTTGAAGAGCTGAAGGTGATTATTGAAGAAAAGAAAGAGCAAATAAAAAAAGACTCTAACTTTTGGGATAAATAAATCGACATACTCAAAAACGAGCTAGCATTTATCACACGATAGTAACAACAAAATAAACTACACGTACGTTAATACATAAATAAAAATATTAACCAATAAAACAATGTTATGACATCAAGAAAGAACTTTATAATCGACACAAATGTAATTCTCCACGATTACAACTTTCTTCACAATTTTGAAGAAAATGATATTTACATCCCATTTGTGGTGCTTGAAGAACTGGACAAGTTTAAGAAAGGAAACGAACAGATAAACTTCAATGCTCGTGAATTTATACGAGAGCTAGATCTCATTACAGATGAGAATTTATTTAAACAAGGTGCAAGCTTAGGCGAAGGACGTGGCAAACTATACATTGTAAATAGCACAAAACAACACATAAAGATACAAGAGGCTTTTCCCGATCGCACACCCGACAATCGTATTCTATCCACAGTGATGGACATAATTGAAAAAGATCCCAATGTAAAAACAACATTAGTTACCAAGGATATAAACCTACGCATGAAAGCTCGCTCGTTGGGCATATTCGTTGAGGATTATATAAATGATAAAGTAACCAATACCGATATCTTTGGCGAACAAGAGATAGTTTTTGAAGGTATAGATGGTGATATTATAGACCTATTATATTCTCAAAAAGAAGGCATAAGCATAAATGAGTTTGAGTTCAAGCACTCCATATTACCTAATGACACCTTCATCCTCAAAAGCGATCGAAATAGCGTTCTTGCTAGATACAATCCTTTCTCAGGAAATGTAGAGAATGTAAATAAAGAGGTTAGCTTTGGAATTAGCCCCCGAAATGCCGAACAAACATTTGCATTGAACGTTCTTAATGACCCAGATGTTAAATTAGTTGCAGTGACTGGAAAAGCTGGAACTGGAAAAACCCTACTAGCTCTTGCTGCTGCACTTCGACAAAACAGAGAGTATAACCAAATACTTTTGGCTCGACCCATTGTGTCATTATCTAACAAAGACTTGGGTTTTCTACCTGGTGATGAAAAACAGAAGGTGGGACCATACATGCAACCCCTTTTTGATAATTTAAATGTAATAAAATCACAAATTGGTAGAAGTGGAGCCGAATATAAAGCTCTTCAAGATATTGAGGAATCGGGCAAACTAACCATCGAAGCCCTTGCATTTATTAGAGGTCGCAGCCTTAGCGAAACTTATTGCATCATAGACGAGGCTCAAAACCTTACACCACACGAGATTAAAACAATTATTACACGTGCTGGTGAAAACACCAAAATGGTATTTACTGGCGACCTTCAACAAATTGACCAACCATACCTTGATGCAGAATCAAATGGTCTTGCATATATGATTGACAGAATGAAAGGTCAGAACATTTTTGCTCACGTCAACTTAGTTAAAGGAGAACGAAGCGAACTATCGGAGCTTGCAAGCGATTTGCTGTAGGCAACCATTGGCACTTGGATATTAATAGGCTCTCGCCTTACAACGAGGGCCTATTTATTATTTGTTTACTACAAATCAATAATATCTACTCAAAACCTACTGACAACACTAGTACCAGTGAGCAATAGCTCTTTTATCTATTTCAAAAACAAATAACAAAGAGAGAGATTTTCATTATCTTTGCATCATAATCAAATAATAATATAATAGTTAAGATGCAAAAACCTTCCATACCCAAGGGTACACGTGACTTTTCGCCCGAAGAGATGGCGAAGCGCAACTATATTTTCGATACAATAAAAGAAGTTTACAAACTATATGGATACAGACAAATAGAGACTCCTGCAATGGAAAACCTATCAACTTTGATGGGCAAATATGGAGATGAAGGGGATAAACTTCTATTTAAAATATTAAACTCAGGGGATTATCTATCTAAAATATCCAATGAAGACTTAGAAGAAAAGAACCCTGCAAAAACTGCTGTCAAGATTTCAGAGAGAGGACTTAGGTATGATCTCACTGTTCCGTTTGCACGATATGTGGTGATGCACCGTAATGAGATAACATTCCCATTCAAGAGATATCAAATACAGCCAGTGTGGCGTGCCGACAGACCACAACGTGGACGATATAGAGAATTTTTTCAATGTGATGCTGACGTAGTAGGCTCAGACTCGCTACTGAATGAGGTGGAATTAGTACAAATCATTGACGAGGTATTCAATAGATTAAATATACGTGTATGTGTGAAACTGAACAACCGAAAGATACTTTCTGGAATTGCAGAAGTGATAGGAGAAGCAGAAAAGATTGTAGATATAACAGTAGCTATAGATAAGCTAGACAAAATTGGACTTGAAAAAGTAAATGAAGAGCTTACTTCAAAAGGAGTATCTGACGAAGCTATTCAAAAACTACAGCCAATAATCAAACTAAGTGGCACTATTGATGAAAAGTTTGCCACTATGCGTGAAGTGCTTGCAACTTCTAATATTGGTACGGAAGGAATTAAAGAAATGGAATATATCTTCAACTCACTAGAAATAATGAATGTGGCTTGCGATGTGGAACTTGACTTAACACTAGCAAGAGGACTTAACTATTACACTGGTGCAATTATTGAAGTAAAAGCACTAGATGTAGAGATTGGAAGCATCACAGGAGGTGGTAGATATGATAACTTAACCGGCATATTTGGTATGCCAGATGTATCAGGTGTTGGAATATCATTTGGAGCAGACAGAATATATGACGTTCTGAACCAACTAGACTTATATCCCGATAAATTCGGAAACGCTACAGATGTACTATTTGTCAACTTTGGAGAGAAAGAGGTAATGCACATATTACCCATTGTGACAAAACTTCGCACAAATGGCATAAGAAGTGAAATTTATCCAGACAGTGCCAAAATGAAAAAACAAATGACATATGCTGATAATAATCACATACCATTTGTGGCAATGATTGGCGAAAACGAAATAGAAGAAAATAAAGTGATGCTAAAGAATATGAAATCAGGAGAGCAAAAAGCCTATGCAACTGATGAATTAATTGCAACACTTATAGATGCAACTAAGAAGTAAAAGATAATAAAATATTATGCTCTCAGTAGAAAATGTAACGGTTCAATTTGGAGGATTCACACTTTTGGATGATATATCATTTGTTCTAAACAACAATGAACGAGTAGCTCTTGTTGGAAAAAATGGTGCAGGAAAATCTACATTGCTAAAAATAATTAGTGGATTAACTAAGCCTAGCCTGGGCAATGTATCATATCCCAAAGAGACCTCTATTGGCTATCTACCTCAACAGATGACTCTTAACGATAACCTATCCGTACGAGAAGAGGCATCTCTAGCCTTTGAACATCTACAAAAGATGGAGCAAAACTTAGAGTATTTAAACACACAATTAGCAGAGCGAACCGATTACGAGTCTGACGAATATCAAACAATCATTCAACGCTCTGCCGATTTGCAAGAGCTCCTACAAATGTCGGGTATTCACAACTTCGAAGGTGAAGTTGAAAAAACTTTATTAGGACTTGGTTTCAAAAGTGAAGATTTTGAACGCCCAACTAAAGAGTTCAGTGGTGGCTGGAGAATGCGTATAGAGTTAGCTAAGCTGTTGCTTCAAAATCACGATGTACTACTTTTGGATGAGCCCACCAACCACTTAGATATAGAATCTATACAGTGGCTCGAAAACTTTTTGAAGACCCACTCAAATGCAGTTATGCTAGTTTCTCACGATAGAGCATTTCTAGATGCTATTACTAATAGAACTATAGAAATTGTTCTTGGTGATGTGCATGACTATAAAGTAAACTACTCGAAATATGTGGAGCTACGTAAGGAGAGACGCGAACAGCAGATAAAAGCATACGAAAATCAGCAAAAGCAGATTAAGGAGACTCAAGATTTTATTGATAGATTTAGATACAAACCAAGCAAATCAAACCAAGTACAATCGAGAGTAAAGCAATTGGAGAAACTACAAATCATCGAGATAGATGAAATAGACAACTCGCGCCTTAATCTAAAGTTTCCACCTGCACCACGTTCTGGCTCCTACCCTGTTATTACAGAAAACCTTGCGAAGAGTTATGGTAATCACTTAGTGTTTAAAGATGCAACATTCACTATCGAAAGAGGAGAGAAAGTAGCCTTTGTGGGAAAGAATGGCGAAGGAAAATCTACTCTAGTAAAATGTATAATGAACGAAATTGACTACACTGGCAAACTTGAGCTTGGACATAATGTAAAGATTGGCTACTTTGCACAAAATCAAGCACAAATGATGGATGAGAATCTGACAGTATTTGAGTCAATCGACAATGTGGCAGTAGGAGATATCAGAACAAAGATACGTGACATACTTGGAGCGTTCATGTTTGGAGGTGAAGCATCTGACAAGAAGGTAGCCGTGCTATCAGGTGGCGAACGAGGAAGATTGGCAATGATTAAACTACTACTAGAGCCTGTCAACTTACTAATCCTAGATGAGCCTACTAATCACCTTGACATGGCATCTAAGGATGTTCTAAAAAAAGCAATCAACAAGTTTGAGGGAACAGCCATTATTGTTTCTCACGACCGTGACTTCTTAGATGGACTGGTCACAAAAGTTTATGAGTTTGGTGGTGGAAAAGTAGTTGAACATCTAGGAGGTATATATGATTTCCTATCCAAAAAAAGGCTTGACACACTTCAACAACTTGAGAAATCAATAGAAAAGGATACTGAATCGAAAACAACTGATTTAGAGCCGACCAACAATAAGCTTACATACGAAGAACAGAGAGAACTTAATAAGCAAAAGCGAAAAGTGGAGCGATTGATAGAGGACAATGAGAAAAAAATTGAAGAGCTTGAAGCTAAAATTTCAATCATCGAAGCTGAACTATCTAAACCAGATGGTGGTTCTAATATTGAGCTAATAAACAGCTATTCCGAAACACAAGACAAACTCAGCAAAGTGATGAAAAGCTGGGAAAAGTCAATGACAGAGCTTGAAAAGCTAAACTAGCTAAGTAAGCTAGACTTTATTTATTAAAAAAAGAATACCTTTATATGAAACGTATAAGTAAGTTTTTATTCAACAAAGTTCTGGGATGGAAAATATCTAATCATGTTCCCAATCCCGACAAATGTGTGATAGCAGTAGCACCACACACAAGTAATTGGGACTTCATTATTGGCAAACTAGCCTACAATTCACTAGGACGTCCAGCCAACTTTCTAATAAAGAAAGAGTGGTTTGTATTTCCTTTTAACATATTCTTCAAAAGTATCGGAGGTGTACCTATAGAGAGAAACAAGAAAAGCTCTACAACCGACTCACTAGCAGAAGAGTTTGCAAAACACGATAAGCTTCATTTAGCTGTTACTCCCGAAGGTACAAGAAAAGCAAGAAAAGAGTGGAAAGGTGGATTCTATTTCATAGCACTAAAAGCACAAGTGCCGATTATGCTTATTGGACTTGACTATGCTAAAAAAGAGGCTATGTTCCTAAAAGAGTTTATCCCCACAGGTGATTTTGAAAGTGACATAGTTAAAATAAAGAGCCATTTCAAAGGCATTCAAGGCAAACACCCAGAACAATTCACTCTATAAAGTTAAAAGATAACTGTACAGGTAAGCTAGCATCACTAGAAATATCTGGATTCTTCAATGTTAACCCTAAAAGTCTAACCCCTCTAGTATCTATGTCTTCTACCTGAAGTAATAGTTCTTTACCTAAATCGAACAACTGATCATATGTTCTTAGATATTGTCCTACTGTTTTGCTACGTGTAATAATATCGAAATCAGAGTATTTAATTTTTAAAGTTATTGTTTTAGCATAAAATTTACGCTTCTCTGCTCTTCTATTAACTTCAAGGGCAATCTCATCAAGAGCAGCTAGTAAGTCAACCATCTCATGCAAATCATCTGAAAAGGTCTCCTCCGCACCCAAAGATTTACGTACATGCTCCGACTCTACCTCTCTATCATCGATACCCCTTACAAAGTTATAATACATCAATCCTGACTTGCCAAAGTGATGGGCCAAATCGTACTCAGAGAACTTCTTCAAATCACCACCTGTTCTTATATTTAGTTGGTGCATACGCTGAGCTGTAACTTTGCCTACTCCAAAGAATTTTTCCACCTCCAAATTTTCTAAAAATAATTCAGCCTGATCAGGTGTAATGACAGATAATCCATTAGGCTTTTGAAGATCAGACGCAATTTTTGCCAAAAACTTATTATACGATACTCCCGCTGATGCTGTAAGTCTAGTTTGGTGAAAAATCTTTTGCTTTATCTCCTGAGCAATTAATGTAGCCGACTTAATGTGTTTCTCATTCTCTGTGACATCAAGAAAAGCCTCATCAAGTGATAAAGGTTCCACCTTAGACGTATATTCACGGAATATATTCATTATCTGTGCAGAAACCGTTTTATATACATCAAAGCGAGGCAACACAAAAATCAAACTAGGGCATTTGCGAAGTGCAACAACTGAAGCCATTGCCGAGTGTACTCCATACCTTCTAGCTTCGTAGCTAGCAGCTGCCACCACACCTCGTTTACCTCCATAACCTACGGCAAGAGGTTTGCCACGATATTCAGGATTATCACGTTGCTCAATAGATGCATAAAATGCATCCATATCTATATGTATTATTTTTCGGCCCACTTCGATTGCACAAATTCTTATACTCCCAAAGTTGCAAAAAATGTTTCTTATTTCAAAGGACTATCTACACTTTTTAAGTTACAAACTACCATTCAAATGTTTTAACATCAAATGGACTCACTACAATGGGACAAAAACATCTAAAATGATTACTTTTGTGGACATAAAATATTTCCTCAACAAATGAAGCGTCCATCACTTAAAAGATTCCTTTATTTATCCATTGCAGCAGCAATAACAACTATAGGGCTAAAGTTTGCAGCATATTTCGAAACTGGATCAATGGGATTCTTCTCGGATGCACTAGAGTCATTGGTTAACTTATTTGCAGCAATCATTGCACTTGTGATACTACACATCTCGGAAAAACCAGCTGATGAGGAGCACGAGTTTGGACACGGCAAGGCTCAATACTTCTCTAGTGCCTTAGAAGGGGCTCTTATACTTATTGCTGCAGTAAGCATAATTTATACATCTGTGCCAAAGATATTGAAGCCTGAACCACTTGAAAACATAGGACTAGGTACTTTATTGTCTGGTGCAGCAGCTTTAACAAACTTAATAGTGGGATTTGTGCTAACCAAAAAAGGCAAAAAATATAACTCCTTATTGCTTGAGGCTGATGGCAAACACTTGCTATCTGATGTTGTAACTTCAGTAGGAGTTATTTTAGGTGTGATTGTTGTTAAGATTACAGGTCTATACTTCCTTGATCCAATTATTGCAATAGGTGTTGCATTATACATAGTGTATGTAGGCTTCAAACTAATTGTACGTTCCACAAATGAATTGATGGATGCTGCAATACCTAAAGATGAACAACAAAGAATAGTAGATTATCTTGATTCATTAGAAGAGCGAAATATTGAGTACCATTCCTTGCTAACACGAGAGGCAGGTTACCGACGCTTTGTTACGTTTCATCTGCTAGTTCCTGGAAAATGGAGCATAAAGCAAGGACACGACTGTGCAGAAGAAATTGAACAATACATTGAGCAGATGTTTATTAATTCTAATGTAACTGTCACATCTCACATAGAACCGATTGAAGATCCGATTTCATTCAATGACATTGGAATTGATAGATTAAATTATTCTGAAGATATAGAAATAGAACATTAATCACATAGCATACAAAACGAAAAAAGCTTCCCCATCAGGAGAAGCTTTTAACATTTTATTTATTACTAATTATGCTACAATAGCACTACCCATCAAGAAAGTAGCAGCAAGAGCAACAATAGCATAAAGCTCTGGGAATACCGCTAAGATAAGAGTATTACCGAAAGCATCGTGTCCTTGACCAATAGATACTACACCATTAGCACAAACTTGTCCTTGACGAATGGCCGACAAAAGACCGATAAACCCTAATGCCAAACCTGCAGCCAATGTAGCCATCGCTTGAAACATTGTTATCTCGGGAGTAAGAACATTAAAAATATTCTGAAACATAAAGTATCCAGCAAAGCCATACAACCCTTGCGTACCTGGCAAAGCAGCCAAAACCAAGAAGTTTCCAAACTTACCGTCAACTTTCTTTGCAGCTCCAATCGCTGCATTTCCTACAATGGTAACTCCATAGGCACTTCCGATTCCTGTGAGAGCCAACATGATTGCAATGCCTAAATAGGCGATAATTAAATTTGTATCCATAAATTGATTTTAATTATATTGTTGTTATTTAATATGTTTGATTTTAATTATTTAAAGCTCTTGCTCTCTTAAATGGGTTATACTTCTTGCCACCACCCTCAAACTCTGAGTTTTGATAAAACTCAACAAATGTAAGACGAACAGGGTGAACAAGTGCACCAAGTGCATTCATAAATAGATTGATGG
This sequence comes from Proteiniphilum sp., assembly GCA_012728465.1. Lineage (GTDB taxonomy): Bacteria > Bacteroidota > Bacteroidia > Bacteroidales > Dysgonomonadaceae > Petrimonas. The sequence goes on from JAAYFB010000009.1 coordinate 10,265, forward strand.
CATGACCAATCACAAATATTAAAACATATACTATTGGTTTTAATACTGCATTGTCAGGGCTCATACCCAAAGCTAGGTCATTGAATACTGTTGCCAATATTCCTCCCGACAAACCAAGTGCAAACAGACGAACATATGAAAGTACATCTCCTAGCAATCCTGTTGCCATATTATATGTATCCCAAAGTGCTAAACCAAAATTGTATAATGGATTCTTATCAGGCGTATTGTAGAACAAAATCAATAACACCATTGGAATGATTATTATCAAATGTAATGTTCCAAACATTGGTAGGACTTTAGGTAGTAGTAATGCAACAATGATACTAACTAGGAACACAAACCACCCTATAGTTGATAGAGCATACTTAAATCCTAGCTGTTTTGTTCTATTAGCTACTTTCATTATCATACCAAAAAGTATCTGAACCACACCAAGCTTTAACGACAATAAGAACATATCATTATTATCTAAGAATACTTTATTCTTTAAGTCTTGTGCAAATTGCCATGGCAACTCATAAATATTGAATCCAAAGAAACCTCCAGTAAGCAATCCTGCAACCATCGTTGATGCACCCAATACTTGAACTAAAGACAGAACTGCACTCATATACGAGTTCAGTTTGCCCTTCATGATCGCCTTACCAACAATGCCGGCAAGCAGCAAGAACAAACCATAGCCTATATCACCCAATGATAATCCGAAGAATAGCATATAGAATGGAGCAAAATAAGGAGTAAGATCTATCTCATTATACTTTGGCAACATGTATAGCTCCGTCAATGGCTCAAATAGTCTGAAGAATTTGTTGTTCTTAAACTTAATTGGCACATCATCCTCGGGATGAGGGTCGGACACATCATAGTAAACAGCCTTTGATGCAAGATAATCGGTGATCTCCTTTTCATTATCTTCGGGAGCCCAGCCTTGCAATAGCATTATCTTATCATCCGCAAGCGATGTTGTATTTTGCAACACCTTTGTGTATGTTATGTTTTGCTCATAATTAGCAATTGCTTCATCAATAGATGGCAAGTCTGCAACAAGAGCCTTCAGCTTTGTGTCCTCTTCTGCAATTTTTATCTTCAACGAAGCAATAAGCTGATCCAGTTGTGCAATAGATATTTCTGGTAGCTTTATTGGCTCAAGATTCATCTCATTTGCCACGTTGGCATTTTTGCCAACTGTAACAAAATATGTCTTCGATGTTTCTTTATTGATAACCACTGCATCATGTAGTGTTTCCCACTCACTATTGTATTGATTATCCGAAACCACAAAGAAATTAACTTTCCAACCAGCATCCTCAAGCTTTGCAATCTGCTCGGGGTCAAACTGCCCCCAAGGCAATAGCGATTCGCGCTCTTTGACACTAACCTGAAGTTGTTGAACAAGAGTTGCACGTGCATCCTCAATCTCTTCAATCTTTTGTGGCAACAACTTACCCACATCAGCATTAGGAGTGTTAAATGCAATCTCCTCTTTCTTGTCAATAAGTCTTTCGAGAGTAGTTTTTGCTTCTCGCAATAGCTTAGATTGACTAAGTAAGCGATACATATCCTCATTATCCTCAGCTGCCTGTTTTGATTCAGCTACATGAATCAAACCCAAGTTGCCCAAATCATCAAGAAACTGCCTATAGTCTTTATGATATGCTAGAAACATAAATTTCTTCATCCTTGCTACCATATGCCCTCCTCTTCTTCTTTTTTCTTTTGCTCCTGACGGTCACGCATAATCTTTTGAGACGATTTAGATAAGTTCTCTTCGTCCTCCAAGTAACGTTTAATCTTTAGTATAGCATCCTCATAGCCGGGTATTTGAACCTTCTCGAATAGGTTTACCTTTTGTGTGGTTTTCTTACGTGCATAGTCTAGTCGCTGCACCTTCAAGTCATAAAAGTCTCGTCTTATACCAATTTCGGCAAGTCTTTCAACAGTACTAATGCCATCAAGAAACCACTTAGGCTTATTAAACAGACTAAACTCTTTAATCTCAAACTCAACACTATCGAGCATAGGAAATATTACTCCAGCTATTTTCATATTGGATAGATGAACATCCTTGACACTTAGCAAATCAGTCTCAAACTCATTCCACATGCCAAGCATCTTTTCGTAAGAGCGAATCTCTTTTTCGAGTTTCTGCTCTAGCTCATCCATCTCATTCTTAGCCTTCTTCACCTCCATGCGCAAAGCAGTCTCCTTGCTCTGAAGAGTGGGAAGTGCACGCTCGCGAACACGAAGCTGTTTTTCGAGCTCTTGTCGCGACGTTTTATTATATTGAAACTTTATAGCCATTTATTATATCCACTAAAACAAGTTTATATTGCTTCATGCAATTACACTTATGTCATTCTCCGGCAGACAATAATTATCTGCACTGTATATATTATCTTACTTTTTCCAGTACTTATCCACAAGCTCGCGTCTCATATTCACCTCTTCGGGGCGGAAATGATCAGACAATATATCCCAAGTGGTATCTAGCATTTCGTCAGTATCCAAGTTTACATCAATAGATAGAATAAGCTCGGAATAATCTTTTGCAAAAGAAAGTGTACGTTGGTCGTAGTCCGTAAGGTCGAAACCATTCTCCATCTTCGTCTTTGCATTAGCAGCATCAGAGTATAGTCGCACCGCAGCGTTCATCAGCTGTGGATGGTCTTCTCTTGTTTTCTTTCCTTGCACCAATTGCTTCAATCGAGACAATGAACGGAATGGGTCAACCACAACCTTGCCAATATCACTATCACGGCGAAGGAACAGCTGACCTTCGGTAATGTAACCTGTATTATCAGGCACAGCGTGAGTAATATCACCACCCGAAAGGGTAGTTACAGCAATAATTGTTATAGAACCACCATTAGGGAACTGAGCTGCCTTCTCGTAAATCTTAGCCAAGTCAGAATACAATGATCCAGGCATTGAGTCTTTAGATGGAATCTGATCCATACGATTAGACACAATAGATAGAGCATCAGCATATGATGTCATATCAGATAGAAGAACAAGTACATTCTCATTATGCTCCACAGCAAAGTACTCGGCAGCAGTAAGAGCCATATCGGGAATAAGGATACGCTCCACGGCTGGGTCTTCGGTAGTATTCATAAAACTAATGATACGATCGAGTGCACCCGCATTGCTAAACACATTTTTGTAGAATAGGTAGTCATCATTAGTCATACCCATACCACCAAGAATGATTTTGTCAGCCTTAGCACGTAGTGCTACTGTAGCCATCACTTGATTGAAAGGTTGGTCGGGGTCGGCAAAGAATGGAATCTTTTGTCCCGATACCAATGTATTGTTTAAGTCGATACCTGCAATACCCGTTGCAATCAGCTCCGATGGTTGCTTACGTCTTACTGGATTAACGGATGGTCCACCAATTTGTACCTCTTCTCCTTCGGGAATGGGTCCACCATCTATGGGGTCTCCATATGCGTTGAAGAAACGACCAGCCAACTGTGTTCCCACCTTTAGTGATGGAGCTTTGCCATGAAATATCACTTCGGCATTGGTAGGGATTCCTTCCGTACCCTGAAATATCTGAAGCGTTACCTCATCACCTATAATTTTAACCACCTGAGCCAAGCGACCATCCACTGTGGCAAGCTCTTCGTAGCCCACATCGGTAGCTTTTACCGAACAGGTAGCTTTTGTTATCTGAGTTATTTGTGTATATATTTTTTGAAATGCTTTAGCCATAATAGTATCTTAATAATGATTATACTTCCTTTGATTGCAACAGCTCGTCAAGCTGAGAACGATAGTTGTCAAACTGTTCGGACTTAAATTCAGCATAGTTCATCTGACGACAGATATCAATTACTTTCTTAAAGTAATCTGCTACTTTATTGAAATCGTCAAACTCAAAATCGGTATTGCAAATATCTATTATCATATCAAGAATATACTTCTGACGTTCAATTGGAGTAACTGCATCAATGCTATCGAAAGCATCTTGCTGAAGAATCACAAAGTCTATCAGCTCCGATTTCCAGAATGTGATGTGATACTCAACGGGCACACCATCGTCGCCAAGGATATTGATTTGTTCCGAAATCTCCTTACCACGCAATAGTCTATTTTTAATATCAGACACTTTAGTGGTCCAGTCGCTTGAAATTTGTGTAGATATATACTCCTCAAACTCGGGATATTCGATATACTTTGAATAAGACTCGATTGGGTTGATAGCAGGATAACGTTTTCTGTCGGCTCTATCTTGCTCGAGAGCATAGTAGCAACGAGCCACACGTTTAGTGTTCTCCGTAACGGGCTCCTTTAGGTTACCACCCGCTGGCGACACAGTTCCGATGAAGGTAATAGAACCCTCCTCACCATTATTAAGCACTACGTGCCCAGCACGACCATAGAAGTTAGATATAATAGCCGAAAGGTCCATAGGGAAAGCATCTGGTCCTGGTAGTTCCTCTAGTCGGTTACTCATCTCACGCAATGCTTGCGCCCAACGCGAAGTAGAGTCCGCCATCAATAACACCTTCAATCCCATTGAGCGATAATATTCACCAATAGTCATGGCAGTATATACCGATGCTTCACGTGCTGCCACAGGCATGTTCGACGTATTTGCTACGATGATGGTACGTTCCATCAACTTGCGCCCAGTGTGTGGGTCTTCAAGCTCGGGAAACTCAGTGAATATCTCAACCACCTCATTAGCACGCTCGCCACAAGCAGCAATAATTACTATATCGGCTTCGGCTTGCTTAGAAATACCATGCTGCAATACTGTTTTGCCAGTACCGAATGCACCAGGGATAAATCCTGTACCTCCCTCCACAATGGGGTTAAGAGTATCAATGGTTCGCACACCCGTTTCAAGAAGTTTGTAGGGGCGTGGTTTATCTTTGTATAGCTTAACAGGAACTTTCACAGGCCATTTCTGAATCATATTCAGCTCATGCTCCTTACCATCCTTGTCCACCACCACTGCAATGGTGTGATGTATGTTGTATTTGCCTTCGGCAACAATGCTTTTGATGGTGTATTGCTCACTCATCACAAATGGAACCATGATTTTGTGTGGCTGATAGTTTTCGTCAACCTCGCCTAGCCATGAACCACCCGACACAATGTCGCCTACCTTTGCAATGGGTTTGAAATCCCAAAGCTTATCATTATCTAATGGAAATGAGTATTGCCCCCTTTTCAAGAAAACTCCTTCGAGCTTGTCAAGGTCATTTTGCAATCCATCTAGATTGCGCTCAAGCAATCCAGGGCCGAGCGTTACCTCAAGCATATGCCCCCTGAATTCCACTTCAGAGCCAACCTTTAGTCCACGTGTGCTTTCAAACACCTGCACGTAAACATTTTTTCCTACCACCTTGATTACTTCCGACATCATATCGGTACCATCAAGATTGATATAAGCGATTTCATTTTGCGAAACTGGTCCGTTTACCTCAACGATGACCAGATTGGAAATGACGCCTTTTACTTTTCCTTTTGTTAGCATATATATGTGTTGTATTGTTATTTTATTGTTAGTTGAGCTTCGTCTGTTTGTTGGTTTCTTCTTATATTTTTAATAATAATGCCACCCCTACGGGGTTTTGTTGTTGGGCTTTATACTATTTGCTACAATCATAACACCCCTACGGGGTTGATGTGTGAGTTTGTATTATCTTTCATCTATTATTAATAAATATTGTTTGACTGTAAATTACCAACCATAATTCTTAAACATAAAATTCGTTGTTGAGACTTGCGAAGCACATGGAGTTAGGAGCATACTTATGTAAATGACTAACACGATGAACTAGCGTAGCGTAACGAACGGACATTATAGCTAAAATTATTCAGGCATTTTTATATCTTTTTTGAGCCCCGAAATAAGTTCGCGAAACACACGCTCGCCCTCTTCTGCATTGAGTCCTACCCATCGCTCCAATATTTGCAGTTTGCATAGGTATGCAAAGATGTATTCTACATTGAAGTAATCGAATACGGTGTTATCATCTAGCCACTCCCAACGGAATTTATCGAGTTTGCGCTCACGCTCGTATATATCTTCCTCTTCTGCAATTCTTAGGATTGCATCGTAGTATTCAAACTCTTGACTGAGGCCGAAGTCGCGCAAGTTGACATTTTGTCGAATAGTATTTGCTATTTCATTATTACCTACCACCACTTTTGCTACATCCATGTGATATTTCTTTGCAAATATTGCTGATAGCATATTGCCAATATCGAGGTTCATTTCGAACCATTTAGACAATAATGTATTTTTGGCTTCGGTGCCATAGTCCATGTATAATGATGTGATGCGATCGTCCCACAGCTGGCTCTCTTCGCGAGCTTGGTAGTCGAGCCACTCACGTATGAATGCTTCGTAATATGGAGGTACATTTTTATTCTTAACTGGCAAGTCTTCTCTTACATCCTCAATCACCTC
>JAAYFB010000341.1 GCA_012728465.1 Proteiniphilum sp.
AAAACGGGGATTTCTACTATGGATGTAGCAGCCTTCAAATCACTCATAATACCTCCAAAATACTTCTCATCAGTAAGTACCGATATTGCAGAAGCTCCACCAAGCTCGTATAATCTTGCAATATTGTCAGCCAACGCTTTTTCATTAATCCAACCCTTACTAGGCGAACGCCTTTTAAATTCAGCAATAATCCCTGTGTCCGATTGCAGTAGGGCATCGGCAAATGAAGGCACAATTCCTTCATAAACTTTAAGCTCCTCTTCCAACGCAGATATTGGAACAATACGCTTGTGGTAATCTACTAGCTTTCTCTTATCAGCTAAAATATTATCTAATATATCACTCATATTCACATATAGTTTTATAATATCATTTATTCAATTCTACAAATTTACTCAATACTTTCTTAGCCCTTTTACCATAAAGCGAATCTTTTGCAATATCCACACATTCGGCAATTGATTTGTGATCCTCAATAACTTGTATGGCAAATGCGGCATTTACTATTACCACATCCATCTGTGGCTTTGTTGCTTCGCAATTAATTACTTTGTTAAATATTGATACAGATTCTTGCAAAGTGCTCCCACCACTAATATCATATTGAGAAACTCTATTAAAGCCTATTTCTTCGGGGCTAAACAACTGTTCTCCTCCATTATTTACAACCTTAAATTGGCTCGTCAGAGATATTTCGTCGTATCCATCTAGGCTATGCACAATGCCAAAACGCCTATTATTAGCTTGATAAATGTAACTATAGAGTCTTGACATTGACAAATCGTAAACCCCCAAAAGCTGATACTCTGGATCAGAAGGATTAATCAATGGACCTAAGACATTGAAAAAAGTGCGAACACCCAAGCTTTTACGTATGTGTGCTACGGCCTTTAGAGCCGGGCTAAACAGTGGTGCATGGAGATAGGCAAGATTACACTCTTCGATACTCTTTTTTAGTATATCCATATCGGTAGTAAATTTGACTCCTTGCTCTTCCATAGCATTACTTGAACCACTTATGGAAGTAGCTCCATAGTTGCCATGCTTCACCACGGGATATCCCGCACCAGCAACCACGAAGCTAGCAGAAGTAGATATATTAAAGGTATTTTTACCATCGCCACCCGTACCTACAATATCTATTGCTTTGTATTCGCTAAAGTCAACAAACATCTTCATCTCCAAAAGTGCCTCACGAAATCCAAGTATCTCATCTACAGATATACTTCGCATTAAAAAAATAGTAATGATGGATGCCACTTGTGAATCTGACACCTCGCCGCGTGCAATGGCTACCAACAAACCTCGAGACTCATCACGATTTAAATATTGATAGTCTAGTAGTTTTAATAATATATTCTTCATCTCTATCACTATTTATTATGAATTTGTGCAGCCATATTAATAGCTTTTTTAAGTGCATTAAGTTTATTGTTTACCTCTTGCAATTCGCCCTCATCGGTGCTTTGCGATACTACGCCTGCACCAGCTTGATACCAAAGATGATTATTGCGACTTACAAATGTGCGAATAGTGATAGCTTGGCTTATATCTCCATTAAAACCAATAAAACCGATGCACCCACCGTAGGCACCACGATTGTGTATTTCGATGTCGGATATCAATTGCATTGCCTTACTACGTGGTGCACCCGAAACTGTGCCAGCTGGGAAAGTGTCGAAGAAAGCTTTTATTTTATTTGTACCCTTGTCTAATGTTGCACTAACTCTTGATACTAAATGGATAACGTGCGAGTAAAATTGAACTTGCCTAAGAAAATCTAGCTTAACATTGTGAGCATTAAGGCTAAGATCGGCTCGAGCCAAGTCAACAAGCATCATGTGTTCATTATTTTCTTTTGGGTCAAGCTTTAGTCTTTCAGCAATCTCCATATCCTCTTTTGCATTTCCCGTGCGACGTGCTGTACCCGCAATTGGGTCAATGCTTATAGTTTCGCCACGTATTTGGCAATGAGTTTCGGGTGAGGAACCAAATATGCGGAACCCTCCAAAATCAAAATAAAACAGATAGGGAGATGGATTGATGGTTCGAAGTGCTCGATATACTTTGAAGTCATCTCCCGTGAACTGCTGAACAAAGCGACGTGACAGCACA
>JAAYFB010000342.1 GCA_012728465.1 Proteiniphilum sp.
AAAAATTTAAGTTATAAGTTTGTTTTAACATTAAGTTCTAATACTCTGCATCATATCCTTTGTTCTCTATCTATTTAGATATGATTTTACGGGAATCTTCCAGCTTCTCTATCATTGTTGTGACTTGACACCGTCATACCCCGTTTTGTTTTACAAATGTAGTGATTTCCCCATAGGCATTTTGTTTAAATACGATTGATTGCATATAGTAGTTTTAAATCATCTTTATTAAATCTGCTAGCTTTGCATTTATCCTCCACAAAATTAGGATTGTTACTCCTTTGCCTATCAAATTTGGGTTATCTCGCCATTATTCAAATGCAAAAGTAAGTATTTTTTAAATACAAGACTAATTTTTTATATTAATTTGCGGTTTAGAGCCAAATAAAAAATCATGAGTTATATTTTTATAGTTTTTCATCGCACAACGTAATCTTTCCCAAAGGATTAAGGACTACTTCATACAATTTATTACTATTAATGCCTTTTTAATGCATTATTAAAATACTCATAGTGCACAAATTTACAAATTAAAATCAATATACCAACAAAATGTGCAAAAATATTGTTGGCAAAAGTATAAATGAGTAATTTTTACCCTAAATAAAGCCCTAACATAGGTGTCAAGAACTGTTATATCAATTATTTAGTGCACTTGAGGAGGTTGATAAATTCTCATAGTCACTGTTATGAAACATAATACTAAACAAAGTTAAAGTCAAGTCCTGACTGAAGTATATTTAGACCCAAACCTCACATTGGTTGCCACAATCGACAACAATATCAATGCAACTCCAATCCACTTGACAAAATCAACAGATTCGTTCAGTATTAATGCCGATGAAAGAGTGGCTGTTGGCAGCTCGACTGCACTTAGGATGGCACCAATAGAAACACCCACACGCGGAATGCCATAAGAAAAGAAAAAAGGAGGTATCACTGTTCCCAATAATGCTAATGCAAGACCCCAAGCAAAGAGACCACTAAAGTAAACTCCATTGAAGAAAAACAGAGGTGGGAATATCAGCCATGTGGCGGCACATGAGCCCGTTATCATTAACGCACTTTTTTTAAGCACAGGCAAGTCATTGCCTATCCTTCCGCTAGCTATCAAAAATACAGAGTAGCTAGTAGCAGCAAGCAAACCATAGCCAACACCTTTAATATTTATCGCCAACTCTTCACTAAAGATACCTCCCGCCAAAAAAGTGCCTACAAACACAACTCCCAGCAGAATAAGTTGTTTCTTTGATGGTCGTTTTTTAAATACAACTGCCTCGATGAGAACACTAATCCACAAATATTGCATCAATAGAATAATAGCAATTGAGGCTGGCATTAGTTTCACACACTGATAGTAAAAGATACCCACCAAGCCAGTAAATACACCCGAAACACTCACCTTCCACCAAGCTGTTTTTGGCACAGATTCACTTTGAGCATTATCATCCGTATTATTTGTATGTGTGATTTCACTCTTTTTCTTTTTAAGAGTGGTAAGCCAATAGATAATCCACAAAATAACCATACCCGAGAAAGACTGTGTGCCCGTGATTTCTCCTAAAGTATATCCACTTTCGTATGCAAACTTCACTATCGTTGATAAAAATCCAAAACTAATTGCGCCTAGCAGCACCAGCACGCCACCTCTTATTCTATTGTTCATTATTTTTTATTTATAAGGAACAAAGATAATGCTTTTTAACGACTATGTCAGGATATTTACGGGAGTAGTGCACCTAATTGAAATTCCCACTAATCTTGGAACTATTTAATCATCAATCAAAAATCCAGAGAGCATAAGATTATTCTCCCCACAACTACACTAATATATCTTTTAACAATCACCCCATCTCGGTCAAGAATTAATGTTAACCAATTTAACATGGCAAAAACTATCACTGTTAAATATTTAACCAAAAATGAGGCCTAAAAACGATAACCAATTGATAATTAATGATAGCAACTTTTAGCATTGTGAATGGTGGTTAAAAATCACCCTCAACCACAAATGTGATTTGCCCTTTTTAAAACAAATCACTCTGAACCACAAATGTGATTTGCCCTTTTTTGATGAAAAAACTCCAATTCTTGAAGCTAAACAACAGCTTTGGC
>JAAYFB010000010.1 GCA_012728465.1 Proteiniphilum sp.
AATTAATACAGGCATCATCATTCCTATTCCCGATATTAGTATTGCAGTAATTTGTGTCTCTACCAATGTGGATATTAGTAGCCCTAGGGACAGCGACAGGAATATAAATATTGTAGATATTGCTAGTAGTAGCACCAAGCTACCTTTGATAGGCACATTAAGAACATACACAGCCAAAAGGAGTATAGTGACAAGGTTTACGAACGAGAGAGTGAGATATGGAATGGTTTTTGACAGCAGCACTGTAGTTGGCTTCAGTGGGGATGCCAATAGCACTTCCATTGTTCCTCGCTCTTTTTCTCTAACAATGGATATCGAAGTCATTAAAGTACATATTATTAATAACACCAACCCCATCACCCCAGGCACAAATGTGTAAGTTGAGCGCATCTCGGGATTATATATTAGCTTTGTATCTACATTAATATGATACGGTATTTTGTTAAGACCCGACAGCTGCATTTGATATTCGGCAATTATGGCAGTAACGTAGTTTGCCGATATACTGCCTGTATTTGGATCGGAAGTGTCGGCTATTACTTGCACTTGCGATTTGCCAGTGTGTTGCATATTAGTGTGGAAATTATCCTCAAACACTATAGCAATATCTATATCACCCTTCACCATCATATCCTCTATTTCGGACATGGATGCTACTCTACCCTTGAAGTTGAAGTATGGATTTGCAATAATTTGCTCTGTTATTTGTCTCGTTGCTTCATCTTGAGATGGATCATACACCGCAGTTCGAATATTTTGAACATCCATATTGATGGCAAAGCCAAAAAGTAGAATCTGAACTATGGGCATACCTAATAGTATTAGCATAGTTCGTCTATCTCGAAATATATGTATAAACTCCTTTCTGACGAATGATATAAATTGTTTCATCGCTATTAATTACTATTATTTATTATTCAATTCTTGTAGATGTTCGTGCAAGTTTATGAAACACATCATCCATCGAATTTGCTTGATACATCTGCCTAAGTGCTTTAGGGGTATCAAGTGCCTCTATGCGTCCATCTACCATTATTGATACACGATTGCAATATTCTGCTTCGTCCATATAGTGAGTGGTTACAAACACAGTTATTCCCTGATCGGCTGCCTCGTAAATCATCTCCCAAAATTGTCTTCTCATTGCGGGGTCAACACCACCTGTGGGTTCATCTAAAAAAACTATTTGAGGAGAATGAAATATTGCAACCGAAAAGGCAAGTTTTTGCTTCCAGCCAAGGGGTAATGATTTTACCATTGTGTTTCGCTGGTCCTCAAAGTTTAATCGTGCTAATAGCTCTTCTGTTTTTTGCGATATCTGTTTGACTGTAAGTCCATATATTCCGCCAAATAGTCTGATGTTCTCCCAAACTTTTAAGTCTTCGTAAAGCGAAAACTTTTGACTCATGTATCCAATGTTTCGCTTTATCTTTTCGTTTTCTCTAAGTATATCGTATCCTGCTACAGTTCCATTACCTTTTGTTGGTTTGCTTATTCCTGTTAGCATTTGCATTGCAGTAGTTTTGCCTGCACCATTGGCACCTAGGAAACCAAATATTTCACCTCGTCTCACATCAAAAGAAATGTGATCTACAGCAGTGAAGCGTCCAAACTTTTTAGTTAGATTGCTTACCTCAATTACCCTATCTTTATCCATCATACATTCTCCTCCGCTAGTGCAAGAAAGCAATCTTCTACAGTTGGAGTAGCTTTCTCAATTATTATATCTTTGTATCCTTTTTCAGATAAATAGTTATATAGTTTTTCTTTTGAAAAGCCTTCCTTTATAGTTATATGATGCTTATCACCGAATGCAAAGCAGCTTTTTACATCTTCATATTTTCTTAAATCAATCAATGAGCCCGACATATTATCTGCCTGCACTGCCCAAAGTTCCTCTTTGTAATCATCAATAATGCCTTGTGGACTGTTTACTGCAATAAAGTCACCATCTAACATAAGGGCAATTCTGTCACATCTACTAGCTTCATCCATATATGCTGTGGATACTATTATTGTGATGTCTTGGTCTCTTAATCGTCCTAACATGTCCCAAAACTCTTTGCGAGATACGGGGTCAACACCCGTAGTGGGTTCATCAAGTATCAGCACTTTTGGCTTATGTATGAGAGCGCAGCTAAGAGCTAGTTTTTGTTTCATACCTCCCGACAGATTACCTGCTCGCCTAGTTTTAAAAGGTTCTATCTGGCTATAAATATCTTTGATTAGGTCGTAATTCTCTTCAATTGTGGTATTGAATACTGTTGCAAAGAATGTTAGATTTTCTTCCACACTCAAATCTTGATAAAGTGAAAATCTACCTGGCATATAGCCAATTATTTTACGAACATGTTTGAAATCTTTCACTACATTTTTTCCATCTAATGATGCGGTACCACTATCTGGCAACAGTAAAGATGCTAGAATACGAAAAAGAGTACTTTTGCCTGCTCCGTCAGGACCAATTACACCAAATATCTCACCTTTGTTTACATCAAAAGAGAGTCCTTTGTGTTTGCCTATACCTGCAAACTTACTTATGTCGGAACCTCTTTTTTTATTAGAGGCAAAGTAGTTCTTTTTGAGATTATCTACCTGTATCATTTTGCTACTATTTTAGTATCATTAGCAGGCTAGTTGAAGCTAACCTCACCATACATTCCTATTTTTAGATAGCCATCATTTTTCACTGCTATCTTCACTGCATATACTAGGTTAGCACGCTCATTCTTTGTTTGTATTGTCTTAGGCGTAAACTCCGACTTATCAGATATCCATGAAATAGTACCCTCATACTTTTTCATTTCGCCATTGCCTGCATCCACAAACACATTTAAATTATCGTTTAGCTTCAGTTGCACTAATTGATCATTAGTAATATATGCACGCAAATACATGGATTGTAAATCAGCAACCTTAAACAAAGGTTTGCCTGCATTTGCCAACTCGCCTGCTTCGGCATATTTATTAATTACAGTTCCCGAAATGGGAGAAGTTATTTTACACTTCTCTATCATATCCTCTAGTTGTGCCACTTGAATCTCTAACGCCGAACTTTGTGCACCAATGTTTGCACTACTTTTTTGGAGTGAGGATGTTTGGGCTGATAGTTGTTTTTGTAGAACTTCTATTTGTGAGTTAATATCGTCTAGTTGTTTGGAATTGGCAGCATTAGCTTCTATTAGTTTTATTGTTCTTTCTTTCTCACGTTTTAGAGTTTCTATTTGCTCCAGTATTGCTGCCGTTTGCGTTTTTATATCTGGACGTTGAATGCGTACCCCTTCTGCATTAGCTAGCATGCTCATCTTTTGCAGATATAGCTGAAGAGAATCTATTAAGCCAACTTCTTGATGTATATTTATTATTTGCCCCTCTTCGATATTGAAATTGAGAATCTTTCCAGTTGCCTCCGCAGATACCACTACTTCTGTTGCTTCGAATGTTCCTGTTGCATCAAATGAGCTTTTTCCACTTGAACAGGATGCCACTAATAATGCAAATGATAAGATTATTGTATATTTTATTGTATTCATAACTTGATGTTAGTTTGTTGTATATTTCAGTTTGTAAATCGACATTAAATATTGTATCTCGTGTAGAACTTTAGCCTGCTTTGCAGCCTCTTCGGCAGTCATCTCTTTTAGCATATCTGATACTGTCATCGTTCCATTTTCAACCTTGGCCTCTGCAGCTTCACGAATAAGTTTTCGAAGTGATATTATTTCATTATCATCTTTCATTTGCTCACGATATTTTTCTATCTCAATCTGCTGTTGTGGAATTACTATGCTTACATTGTGAATGAATGTTTCTCTATTTGTTTCAAGCATAGCTTGTTGTAAATCTATCTTTCGTTTATCATTTGAGTATGTGTAAAGATTTCCAAAGTTCCATGAAAGACGCACACCTCCAACTAAATAAGTTTTGAATTTATTGTCGAACATATTTAGTCCCGGCTTGCCATACCCTCCTTGGGCGAAAGCTCCTATCTTAGGCAAGTTCTTTGATGTCAGCACATCTTTTTGCGAATTAATTAAATCCTGCTGTGCATCAAACATTTGTAACTCGGGTCGTTGAATTACTAAACTATTTACATCATTAGCAAGTGGCTTTGTTAACTTGGTTTTATCGCCTAACTCTTCACCAATAAATATAGATAACATCTTAATATATGCCTTCCGAGAAGATTCCATCTCTACCCTATCCTGTTTCGATTTTAATTGCTCTACCTTTACTGCACTTAGGTCTGCCTCATTGGCTACTCCGTTAGCTACATAGCTTTTAACTCTGTCATAGTTACGTTCCAATTCCTTTTCCAAAAGATAGTGCAGTTGCAAACGCTCGTCGAGCAATAGAATACCAAAGTATAGATTATTGACACGTTCTTTCAATGTATATAACTCAGTTTCGAGCTTGTGTTTTTGTAACTCTGCATCGGCAGTAGCCATTTTCTTTTGTGCACCTATCACACCACCATCCCATATCAATTGATTAACCTCTGCAGTTACTTTATATTGATCTTTGTCTGGAACAGGAATATCAATATCTTTAGGCACAGGAATATCGATATCTATTTTTGTAATATCTGATTGCCATGTAGCTTGTGCACCTAAAGATATCTGTGGTAAATATGCCATGTTGGCATTCTTAATATCAAAATCTTTACTTTGCTCAATTATGTTGTATTGTGCAATGGCTGGATAATGTTGCTTAGCTTTGGTGTGGCACTCATCCAGTGTTAGTTGCTGTGCATTAATTGAGATAATACTTGTAAACAGCAACGCAATTGTGATGTAAATTTTAACTCGCTTCATTCTTTGTTGATTCTAATATTAGCATAATCCA
>JAAYFB010000343.1 GCA_012728465.1 Proteiniphilum sp.
ACATTTATACTTGTAGGACGGTGGGAAGGAATAGGGTTTTTATTAGCTGCAAAGTCCGTTTTTCGTTTTGGAGACTTAAAAGAGTCGAAAGATAGAAAGCTTACAGAGTATATTTTGATAGGAACGCTGTTGAGTTTTGGTATTGCTATGGGAATAGGATTGGCCACCGTAAAGTTGGTCAGTATTTTAGGATAATAAATCTAATATTTATTGCAACAAACCCCCACTCAATAATTCTTGAAACAGAGTGGGGGTTTGTTGTTATCTTAGTTATTACTTTTCTACATGCACCGTCAATTGCTGGAATGGAATGTTCAAGCCTCTCTCATTAAGTTGCTTGTAAATCTCTTCGTTTAAATCGAAAGTAACATCCCAGAAGTCACTGCTCTTTGTCCATACTCGTAGTTTGAAGTCAATAGAATTGTCGCCCATCACTGCCATTCTTGCAAATGGAGCAGGATCTTTAAAAACTTTAGGATGATTATGAGCAATTTCTAATAATAAGCTTTTGGCAACCTCTACATCTGTGCCATATTCAAGGCTTACTACAATCTCTATGCGTCGTCTAGGTTGTCTGCTAATATTAACAATGGTGCCAGTAGATAGTGGTCCATTTGGTATGTATATTGTTTTAAAATCTGAGGTTGTCAACATTGTATATAATATACCTATGTTTCTAACAGTTCCTGCTTGAGACTGTACCTCTATGTAATCTCCTACTTTAAATGGTTTGTTGAAAAGAAGCATTACACCACCTGCAAAGTTAGATAGGTTGTCTTTTACTGCCAAACCAACTGCTAAACCTGCCGATCCAATAAGAGCAGCAAGGGATACACTCTTAGCACCTACAATGTTTATTATTACTATAATGAGGAATATGTATAGAAAAACATTCAGTGTGTTTCCCAAAAAACCTTTTAGGGTACTATCCATTTTTTGTTTAGTAGTTAGCTTGTCAATCACCTTAGATAGTCTTTTTATTATCCATCTTCCTATAAAGAAAATAATAAAAGCCGTGAGCACCTTTAGTGATAAATCTACACCCCATGTTAAGAACTTGTGTCCTAAATCTTCAAATTGGCCTTGCTTTACCATTTCGGCTACTTCTTTATTAATGTTTGCGAGTTTTGCTGAGTCGCTAACTAATGTTGCATTTAAAAACATATTGAATTGTGAATATTTAAAATTAGGGCACAAAGTTACTTTATGTTTGTATAAAATACTATCATAAACTTCTAAAAGTCGCTTCATATTTTTAAAATGAATGTTATTCAGATAAGTATGATTGGTAGTGTTACATAAAAAAGAGCTACTTTTGCACTTAAACATATTGATGGATGATATGAGAACATTTTTTATTACATTCCTATTTTCTTTTCTTAGTGCGATTCTGTATGCTCAAGGCAACTCAATAAGCTATTATGATTGGGTAGATAAGTCGGCAAAGTATATAGATGCAAATAAACTAGATAGTGCTGCTTACTCATTGCAACAAGCAATGAGATTGGAACCAGCTAATAGTAACAATCCAATGCTATTTCTTAATTTGGGTATTATTCAGCGACAGTTGAGACTAACAAATGATGCTTACGTGTCGTTTACTGCTGCTCTATCAAACAGCCCAGAGCCTGTTCTAGTATTGCACAATAGGGCTTCGTTGTTATGTGATTTAAATAGATTTGATGAAGCAATGGATGATTATTCTGCAATAATAAAAATAGACAAAGGCAATGCTGAGGCCTACTACAGGCGAGGTCTTTTGTATCTTGAAGCTAACGATAAAGTGAATGCGGAAAATGACTTTGCAAAATGTGAAGAACTAGATGAGAATGATTTGTTTGCTAAGTTAAGTAAAGCTTTATCATTAAAGCTTGAAGATGATTGGGAAGGGGCTGAAAAGATATATACTTCAATTATTAATTCGGACATTAAAAAGATTAATGCTTACTACTTGAATAGGGCCGAATGTTATGTGAACACAGCTAAGTATTCTTTGGCAGCTGCCGATTTGCGCACCATTGAGTCATCTGAATCTAATAATCCATATTTATATATATTACGTGGTAGAGTAAGGCTTAACCAGTATGATAAATTTGCTGCGAAGGCTGATTTTGAGAAAGCAAAGAATCTGGGATATGATGCAGATTTAGCAAATAAATGGATTGAGAAAACAAAGTAATGGGTATAACAGTTTTATTATTTTTGTGTGTATAAATTAGAATTATTGTTTAAATTTGCATCTAAGATTTTTATTAAAATGATAAAGAGCAACTCTGTTTACTATTATCTTATTGCATTTATTTTAGTAGGTTTTGTTACTTCATGTGTTTATTCAACACATCAAGAGCAGGATAATGGCGAAAATGAAATAGAATTCGAACTGGTAGAGATGAACAAAATCTATAATCTAGAGAATAAGGAGGATTATCCTTCTTGTAATCTTGAAATAGGGGTTCAATTTCCAATTGCGAGTGGTAAGTTTGAATTGGAACAAATACAAAATATTTTTCAGACTAGTTTGTTGGGTTCTGATTATAATAATCTAATTTTTAAGGATGCCTTAGAAAAGTATGCACTCAACTATATTGAAAGTTATAAAAAAGACGCAGAGGTTTATAAGACTTATAGGCCTAAAGTTGAGGAGGAGAACAGTTTTTACGAAGATGAAGAGCACACTAATATGCCTGACATTTTTTATTCGTATTTCGAGTCTATTACAAACAAAGTAGTCTATAATAAATTTGGTGTTCTTTCATTTCAAGTTGTTCAAACAAATAGTAAGGGAGGAAACATTTCTCACGATAATGTTAGAAACTATGTTATTGATCTTAATGCTGGAAGACTATTGATTGAAGGTGATATATTTATTGCAGGATATGACATTGCTTTACAACCAATAATTCAAAATAGCCTTTTGATGCAACATAATGTTAAGTCGATTGAGGACCTAGAGGATTTGGGATATTTTGGAGTAGAAGAAATCATTCCAAACAAAAATCTTTTGATTACTAACGAAGGAGTTATTTATACATATAATAAGGGAGAGTTTTCTGCCTATCAATTGCCTGCATCCGAAATTTTAATACCATATTCACACATACGCTCTATATTAAAAGAGGGTTCAATAGCACATAAACTATCCAATTTATAATGATTGTAATAGAAAAGTATTTTACTTCACTTACTTCTGTTCAG
>JAAYFB010000057.1 GCA_012728465.1 Proteiniphilum sp.
CAGCGTTGCCATTGTTATATAAATATGTGTTGAACGAATCGAAAGAGTTTTCAAAAGAGGCACTTAATGATCATCTTAGAATGATGAGGATGCGTGGTCGTCCTAAAATTCTATTTGCTCGAAACTATGAGGAAGCGGTAGCCCTATATGAGAAATATGGCAATAATATGCTAGGTATAATCACAGACATCAGTTACATGCGAAATGGTGTGAAGGATGTAATAGCGGGTAAGTTATTTGGTGAATGGGTGAGAAGTCAAGATAAGTATATGCCTTTGATTTACACATCTTCCGAAACTTCTAATTCAGTTTATGCTACTGAAATTGGTGCTACATTTGTTGATAAAAATTCTAAAAAGCTCCCTCAAGATATTCATAAGGCTATTAAGGATAACTTTGGTTTTGGCGATTTTATTATTCTCTCGGTTAATTCGCGCGAAGAGATATTTAGGATTAAAAATCTGAAGGAGCTGATGATGAAGATACGGCAAATACCAGATGATTCATTCTATTATCACTTGGAGAGAGGCGATTTTGCTCGCTTCTTCTACACTCGTGCAATGTATCCCGTAGCCGAAATGTTGCGAAATATAGATATTTCTGAATACGATAGTATGGATGATGCTCGTGAGCTTATCTATCAGGCCATTGTGCAGTATAGGCGCATGAAAAATAGTGGTGTTGTTGCTGTGTTTGAAAAAGATAGGTACGACAAGTATTCTAATTTTGCGAGAATTGGTGAAGGATCACTAGGAGGTAAAGGTAGAGGCTTAGCATTTATTGGTCATATTGTGAAGACTCATTTTGGAAATCAACCAGAAGATGAGCTTCCGATTTCAACTCCAAAAACAGTGGTTTTGTGCACTGATATTTTTGATGAGTTTATGGAGGCAAATAATCTATATGATATTGCTCTTACTGATATTTCGGATGAAGATATGCTAAAGCACTTTTTGATGGCAAAATTGCCAAAGCGATTAGTTGGCGACTTTTTGGTTTTTATCGATGCTGTTAGTTCACCTATTGCGATACGTTCTTCAAGTTTGCTGGAAGATTCGCAGTATCAGCCTTTTGCTGGGATATATTCTACATACATGATTCCATATATGGATGATAAGTATGAGATGGTGAGATTGTTAAGCGATTCAATAAAAGCGGTATATGCCTCTGTGTTTTATAAAGATAGCAAAGCCTATATGTCTTCAACTCACAATTTGATAGACCAAGAGAAGATGGCTATTGTCCTTCAGGAGCTTGTGGGGCGGGAGTATGGAAAATTGTTTTATCCAGCCATTTCAGGAGTGGCTCGCTCTATTAATTATTATCCCATTGGGGATGAGCAAATAGCCGATGGAATAGTGAGTATGGCTATGGGGTTGGGGAAATATGTTGTAGAGGGAGAAAATAGTTTGCGCTTTTCGCCACTGCATCCTCGCAATGTTTTGCAACTTAGTTCTATTGACTTTGCACTTCGTGACACTCAAACTCAGTTTTATGCTCTTGACATGGAGCAAACAAAAAGTGAAATAAACATTGATGATGGCTTTAATCTAAAGAAACTTAGAGTTCAGAACGCAGGTGATGATAGTCCTTTGCGATATATTTCGTCAACGTATGATATTAATGATCAAATAATTCGTGACAGTTATTTTGGCAATGGTCGTAAGATAATATCGTTTGCCAATATTTTAAAGCATGACACTTTTCCTCTAGCCAGTACGTTGGACAAAGTGTTGAGAGTGGGGCATCAAGGAATGGGGCGTCCCGTTGAAATAGAATTTGCGGTAGATATTGAGAGTCAAAATAAGGCACAATTTAATATATTGCAAATCAGACCAATCGTAGTAGATAGTCGGGAGGTATTTAGCGAGGATATTGAAAATGTGGACAGAGAAAAAGCAATTCTTCACTCATTCAAGGCGCTTGGTAATGGAGTGTATAATGATGTGAAAGATATTATTTATGTGAAAAC
>JAAYFB010000344.1 GCA_012728465.1 Proteiniphilum sp.
AAAGAAAGGGTTCAAAGATATTCTTTTAATGTGTTCAGTTAGAATAAATAAAACAAAACTCAAATAAGTATAAATAACCATGTCAAGAACAGTTACATTATATTCTCTGCAATGGGGAGATTTAAAATTAGAATAAATATGCCAAAAAGCAAAATCATTTGGATATGAGGGTCTTGAATGATGTTGTATCAGCATCCTCACATTGGAACCAAGGTGCATGGTGGAATAAAAAACAACGTCCCGAATGGAGTGATATGGAGTATTGCTTGAGAAATTGGTTCAATATCAAATGGTTGAGTGGAGACCATATACTTGATCAAGGTATTCATAATATTGATGTTGCTACGTGGTTTATGGGCGAATTGCCAGAGCGAGCAGTAGGTTTTGGTGGTCGTGCTAGAAGGTTGACTGGGGATATTTTTGACTTCTTTAGTGTTGACTATTATTATCCAAAGAATAAACGTATGCTACACACAGCAAGACAGATTGACGATTGCGATGGTAATATTTCTGAGCAAATAATGGGGACAAAGGGTATTGCTAAACTACATGGAGGAGCTATGAAGATAGTAGATTGGGAAGATAATACATTATGGGAGTATGACTATGAAAGTAAACCTGTAAAGAATCCATATGTACAAGAGCATATCCACTTGATTGAATCGATAAGATTAAATAAAAAGATAAATCAGGCGGAAGATTTAGCAATGTCAACTTTAGTTGCAATTTTGGGACGTGAATCAGCATACACCGGAAAGTCAATTAACTGGGGTGAAATAATGGCCTCAAAGTTAAGATATGGACCAGAAGTATATGAAATGGGCCCACTTGCAGACTACCATGAAGGTGTTGTGCCTATACCAGGTAAAGATCCTGCTGCTCCAATGTGATAAATGAAAATATTATTAGAATAATAAATAATATACAATTAATTATGAGTGATAAATCTAAAAAAGTAAATAGAAGAGAGTTTTTAAGTCTCTCAGCTATGGGATTGGCTAGTCTTACCATATTGCCTAGCTGGACTATTGACGGAAAAAGAATCGCACCAAGCGATAGAGTGGTGTTGGGATTTATAGGACTTGGACGACAAGGAGTGGGCGACTTCCATTCTTTTAAGCAATGCCCTGGTGTACAAATTGCAGCTGGATGTGATGTGGATACGCTTAAGAATAAACGTTTTCAAGGACTTGTGACCGCATGGCAAAAGTCGAAAGGACTGCCTGAGCGATGTGATACCTATGATTTTTATGAGCAAATGCTAGAACGCAAAGATATTGATGCGATAGCCATAGCAACTCCTGATCATTGGCATGCACTTAACCTAATCCACGCTTGTCAAGCAGGTAAGGATGTGTTTTGTCAAAAGCCATTGACATACACAATTGCAGAGAGTATGGCCTCTGTTAGAGCCGTCCGCGAAAATAAGCGCATCCTGCAAGTTGGAAGTCAACAGAGATCGAGTAAAGAGTTTCAGACAGCTATTGCTATGGTACGAAATGGTAGTTTAGGCTATGTAAAAGAGATACATGCAAGAGTGGGAGAACCACCAGCACCATTTAATCTTCAAGAAGACCCAGTGCCATCTAATCTAAACTTTAATCAATGGCTTGGCCCTCTCAACTTCCCTGAAGTTCATCATAATAGTGCTATGTGTCCATCTATTGATAACCCTGAGCAAAGAGAAAAAGGTGACTGGGGTGTTTGGAGATATTATAGAGAGACAGGTAATGGATTTACGGGCGACTGGGGTGCGCATCATTTTGATATTGCTCAAGCAGCATTAGGTATGGATGGACTTACTCCTGTGGAGTATATCCCGATTGGATATAAAGGTACTAAATATTCAACAATGAAGTATGCCAATGGTCAGGTTATGACTGAGCAGCCATTCCGTGAAGATAAGCCTAATGATAAGGGTATCAACTTTATTGGAGACAAAGCATGGTTGAAGGTAGCTAGAGGTTATATAGAGTGTTCAGATCCTGATTTGTTGCAAAAATCAGAGCAATCATTTGCTGCAGGAGAGTATGAGATAAGTGCTCCTCATATGCAGAACTTTATAGATAGCGTAAAATCAAGAAAGGAGCCTATTGCACCAGTTGAGGCAGGTGCTGCTAGTACAATCCTTTGCTGTAATGTAAATATTGCTCACGAGTTGGGACGTCCAGTACATTGGGATCCAGTAACTAAAAAATACAAGGATAATGATAAGGAGGCTCTAGCTCACAGATTATATGATTACGAGTATAGAAACCCTTATACATTACCCTATAAGATTTAAAAAATAATTAAATGAATAATTATAGAATATTTACTATTGCCATTGTCGCCATCATTATGTCGGCAATAGGCAATGTATATGCTAAAAACCCAGAGGTAGATAACAATATTTTAAAAGGCAAAAAGGTATTGTACGTTTATGGAGGTTGGGATGGTCATCAGCCAAAGGAATGTAGAGATGTTTTTGTGCCGTGGCTCAAATCTGAGGGTGCAGAGGTTTTTGAATATCAAGATTTAACCTGTTATGATGATTCGGTATTAATGGCTAATGTTGACCTCATAATTCAACATTTTACGATGAGCAAGATAACTGGGTCGCAAGAAAAAAACCTTTGCAAAGCAGTTAAAAGAGGAGTAGGTCTTGCAGGCTGGCATGGTGGCACGGGTGATTCGTTCAGAGATAATACTGAATATCAATATATGGTTGGTGGACAATGGGTTTCTCATCCAGGTGGTGTGATACCTTATGCTGTTAATATTATTGACCGCAAAGATCCAGTAACTAAGGGGTTGAAAGACTTTAATATGAAGTCTGAACAGTATTATATGCACGTTGACCCTAATGTAAAAGTATTGGCTACTACTACTTTTTCTGGCGAACATGATTATTGGATTAAAGGAACTGTAATGCCTGTTGTATGGAAAAAATATTATGCCAAAGGGCGTGTTTTTTACTCATCATTGGGACACGTTGCAAGTGATTTTAATGTTCCTGAAGCATTTGAGATTATGAAGCGTGGAATCAGATGGGCTTCTGAGAGTTTGAATAATATCGATAAATAAATATTAAAACTGTAGATATTGTAAAAAGTATTTAGGGCGTGATCTCAAATCACGCCCTAATAGTATATATGAATAATGTTATTTATGCTTGCATTTGAGCACTCCATCGTATTCGTCACCAAGTTTCACTCTAACAAACTCCTCTATAAGTTTTATGCTATTTTCCACTCCGATGCTTGAGTTAAAGCAAAGATGATATGAGTCAGCCTTTCCCCACTCTTTATTGCTATAATAGTTGTAGTAGCTAGCCCTTCTTTTATCAGTTTTCTCAATTAAATCTTGAGCTTTCTTATCACTTAGTTTATTGCGTTCTGATACTCTTTTTATTCGTTCCTCGATGTCTGCACAGATGAATATGTTTATTGCATTGGGATTATCTCTGAGTATATAGTCGGCACAACGGCCAACAAAAACACAATTATTCTTTTTATTTAAATTGCGTATTACATCACTTTGGATTCTGAATAAGGATTCGTTTCCTAAGTAATTGTCAATATATTCGTCCCCGATAAATGTAGATCGTAATCCAAATAAGCCACTAGTAAATGAGAATCCTGTCTTTTCATCTGCTTTTTCAAATACATCTTTGGCTAGACCACTTTCTTGAGATGCGATAGTTATGAGCTCTTTGTCGTAAAATGGAATGTCGAGACATTTGGCTAGTTGTTCCCCAATGTCGCGTCCTCCGCTACCCAATTGTCGTCCAATATTAATTGCAAAATTAGTTTTCATATCTTTGATTTATTAGTTGATTAATTATCTTCAGCAACAATTGGAGCGTCACCATTAGCTCTAAACGATTTGAACTGACGGACAAGTAGTATTGCTGCAATTACGCTTGAAATAGTGTCTGCAATAGGCATGCTATACCAAACTCCATTTATTCCCCAAAGGTAAGGTAATATTAATAAGCAAGGAAGCAGAAATAGTAGCTGCCTACTAAGCGACATAAATATTGATTTCTTTACCATCCCGATGCTTTGAAAAAAGTTGGCCGTAACCATTTGAAAACCAATAATTGGGAAGGTCATAAAAACAATCCTCATGCCGTTGGCAGCAAGGTCTATTAGTTCCACATCATCTGTAAATATTGAAGCTACTGCTCGTGGAAATAATTCTCCAATTAAAAAACCAGTTGTAGTAACCATAGTGGCTCTAATGATTGTTTTTTTCAATACTTGATCAACCCTTGAGTATAACTTTGCTCCAAAGTTATATCCTGCAATTGGTTGCATTCCTTGATTGAAACCCATTACTACCATTACGAATAAGAAAGATATTCGATTTATTATCCCATATGCTCCAACTGCCAAGTCTCCCCCTGTCCTGATTAGTCCCTGATTAATAACTATAACAATTACTGTAGCAGCAGCGTTCATCATAAATGGGGAAATACCAATTGATAAGGACTCTTTGACAATTCTACTTCTTAATTTAAATGACCCTTTTTTGAAGTGTATGAAGTTGCTCTTGTTACTGAAGAATTTTAACTGCCACATTAGCATTATAAACTGTGATATTACAGTTGCCAATGCACTGCCTTTTATGCCCCATTGAAACCCAAATATGAATAGGGGGTTCAGAATAAGATTTATAACTACTGTCATAATAGTTGCAAACATTGCTTTTTTGGGTTGTCCCATTGATCGGAGAAGGGCATTCAATCCCATAAATATATGGGTTATTATATTCCCTATAAGTATCACACTCATAAACTCTCGAGCGTAAGGCAATGTGCCCTCGCTGGCTCCGAAGAATAATAAAATTGGGTCTAAAAAAAGTAATGACACAATTGTAAACGATAAGCCAATAATCACATTAAGCGTAATGGCATTTCCTAAAATGACATTGGCTGAGTCATAATCCTTTTGGCCCATACGTATTGATAGTAATGTAGCAGCACCTGCACCAACTAATGACCCAAAAGCAGAGGCTAGGTTCATAAATGGGAATGTTATTGCTAAGCCTGAAATGGCTAATGCCCCAACTCCGTGTCCGATGAATATACTATCTGTAATATGGTAAATTGATGCAGCCGTCATGGCTATAATGGCAGGGAGGGAATATTGAAGCAATAACTTTCCTATATCTAATGTGCCTAACTCAGTAGGTTTTCTTGATGTACTCATATAAAAATTTTTATGTGCTTAGCTCTCACATATTATAATTATTTGTAAGAATTTGCTTGTCATTAAGCTTGTGCGAGAGCATTTTTATTGGACTGTAAAAATACAAAATAATGAGGACATATTATTGATAGATTATGAATAGTTCTAATTTCGGGGTGTCACTAGTGGTATTTTATAGAATTAGTCTTATTCCATTTAATCAGTTACACAGATCCTTATTTGCGTATGAAAATAAAATAATGTATGTTTGCCAACAATAAATATACTTTGTTGTTTAAATAAGGCGAAGAAAAAAGTACATAACTTGCAAATGAAGAGAGCTTTATCCATATTTTTTCTAAACATAATGATGCTTGTTGCAATACAACCTGTTGTTGCAATGCATTTTTGTGGTGGAGAGCTACATTCATTTGATTTGTTGAAAGCAGAAAATAATCACTCATGTTGCATATCTAAACTAGAAGTGGCCGATATATATCATTACGATATTAATTTAGCCACGGAGGTGGCAGCTGACGATTGCTGTGAGTTTGACACCGTTGAGGTATCAACTGATAATTTTCAACATCAAGCAAATAGGTTAAATCTACTCTCTCTATTTACTATGATAGAGAATAATTGGTTTACAATAAATAATCTGTTTGCACTTAACCAACCTGAAACAGACACCGCTAACTCAGAATTAGACTTCCCCCCTAAAGGGCTTTTTATGGAAGATGTGAGCATCCTTACTTACATCTGCATTTTTCGTATTTGATTAGATAGAATTATTTTAAGGTAAACATCATTGTGTTGACTCAAATCATAAGTGATTTTGTGGCAACAGATATATCACATTACTAAAAACAATTCTATAAAATCAAATAAAGGTAAAGATGTTAAATAAAATCATACATTATTTTTTAAACAATAGGCTGATAACAATATTATTGTTATTGACCATAATTGCTTGGGGAATATCGACTGCTCCATTTAATTGGAATAGTTTATTGCCAAGCAATCCAATTCCTGTGGATGCTATTCCCGATATCGGGGATAATCAACAAATTGTAGCCACGGAATGGATGGGTCGTTCACCTAAGGATATACAAGACCAGATTACTTATCCACTCACAACCTCACTGTTGGGGATACCTGGAGTAAAAACAATACGTAGTTCATCCATGTTTGGGATGTCATTTATATATGTCATATTTGATGATGACGTGGAGTTTTACTGGAGTCGTTCACGAATATTAGAGAAGTTAAATTCACTACCCACCGGCATATTGCCTGATGGAGTTCAGCCAACACTAGGACCTGATGCTACAGCTTTAGGGCAAATATATTGGTACACTTTGGAGGGACGAGATCCTGAGACGGGTAAGCCCAATGGTGGTTGGGATCCTGAAGAGCTTCGTTCAATACAAGATTATCAAGTTCGTTATTCGTTATCTTCTGCCGAGGGGGTTTCAGAGGTGGCATCAGTAGGTGGCTTTGTAAAGGAGTATCAAATTGAGGTTAATCCTAATGCTATGCGTGCATTTAATGTGTCAATTACTGATATTATGAATGCAGTGCAGAAAAGCAATCTTGATATTGGTGCAGAAACAATTGAGATAAACAAAGCAGAGTATCTAGTTAGAGGTCTTGGCTATATCAAAAGTATCTCAGACTTAGAGGAGGCAGTGGTTACAGTAAGAAACAACCTTCCAGTAAAGATAAAAGATGTTGCTTTTGTAAACTTAGGTCCTGCCACACGTCGTGGGGGTTTAGACAAGGAGGGAGTTGAGGCAGTTGGTGGAGTAGTAGTAGCACGCTATGGTTCTAACCCACTGCAAGTAATTGAAAATGTAAAAGATAGAATAGAGGAGATTGGACTAGGGCTACCACAAAAAGAACTGGCTGATGGCTCTATTTCAAAAGTAACAGTAGTTCCATTCTACGACCGTTCGGGTTTGATAAATGAAACAATAGGCACGCTTGAGTCAGCACTTACTTTAGAGGCGCTTATATCAATTATTGTAGTTATAGTTATTGTCTTTAATCTTCGTGCCTCAATTGTAATTTCAAGCATATTGCCAATTGGCGTATTGCTCACGTTTATCATAATGAGGAATATGAATATTGAGGCAAACATTGTTGCACTATCAGGTATTGCTATTGCCATTGGTATAATGATTGACGTCGGGGTCGTCTTTGTTGAAAACATTATTCGGCATATGTCGATGGAGGAAAACAAAGACATAAAACGAGGAAGGCCCCTAATAAACTTAATATACAAAAGCTTGACTGAGGTATCGGGTGCTGTTCTTACAGCCATGCTTACCACTGTTGTTAGCTTTATACCTGTGTTTCTGATGGAGGCACAAGAGGGTAAGTTATTTAAACCATTGGCATATACTAAAACCTTTGCTTTAGTTTCGGCATTTATGCTGGGGATATCAATCCTCCCTACTTTGGCTTATTATATATTTTCCATAAGAATAACATCTAAACTGATAAAAAGAGTAGGAAATATTATTATTATTGCAGGTGGTATTGCATTAACCATCATTACTAGCAATGTTGTTTACCTAGGTTTGATTATACTAGGCCTTAACAATATATTTGAAAACAAATGGAGTAATAAAAAGATTAGCAACTATATAAATATAGGTATTGTTTTGTTGATGGTTGTCTTTTTTCTCGCCTCACAGTGGCTACCAATTGGGGCACATGTAGGATTTACAGCAAACTATCTTTTTGTGATGTTGGTTATTGGGGTTATCCTTGGATCACTTTGGATGATGGTTATCTATTATGAGAAGATATTAAGATGGTGTCTTGATAATCGACTTTTGTTTATGTCGATTCCTGTAGTTACAATAGTATTTGGATTGGTGATATGGCTAGGTTTCAACACCACATTTGGATTTGTAGCAAAAGGATTTGAGATTGTAGGTTGGAAATCATTTAGGCAAACATCCTTTTGGCAAGCATCAAGTGAAAAGTTTCCAGGTATAGGTCAAGAGTTTATGCCTAGTCTTGATGAAGGATCTTTCTTGCTGATGCCTACAACTATGCCGCATACAGGTATTGAGGAAAATATTAGACTAATCGAAATGCTAGATAAACGTATATCAAATATTCCAGAAGTTGAAACAACTGTTGGAAAGTGGGGGCGTGTAAACTCTGCATTAGATCCAGCACCAACTCAGATGTTTGAGAATGTCATTAATTATCGTCCCGAATATATATTAGATAAAGATGGACATAGAGTAAAGTTTAAAACAAATAGGAGGAGAGAATTTATCCTTACGGATGGAACTGCATACAATCCTAAAGATGGTTTTAGACTGGTGCCTTCTGACAGCCTTATTCCGCATAAGCGTGGAGATTATTTCAGACAATGGCGTCCAGAGATTAGGACTACCAATGATATTTGGCAAGAGATTGTTAATGTGTCTCACT
>JAAYFB010000345.1 GCA_012728465.1 Proteiniphilum sp.
CTCTTCCGATGTGCACACCGCCGTTTGAACAGTAAATAGACCACCCACACTAGATCGAATAACATTAGCATTGTATAAATCAGTTGATGGATTACACACCACCACTGCATCAATCGAAGCTGCATCAGCTGTACGGAGAATGGCTCCTAGGTTTCCTGGCTTCTCTACTGACTCAAGGATTATGATAAAAGGATTAGCGGACAATTGCAAGTCTGACAACAAGTGCTGTTTGGGTTTAGCCAAAGCGACTATACCGTCAGAATTTTCACGATATGCAATCTTTTTAAAAACCTCATGACTTATATCGAACACATTTTTACTATCTAATGTATTCAACACATCAGGATACTTGGTTTTTTCAAACATTTCACGACATACATATACCGAATCAATGTTGTAGTCAGAACGCAAAGCAAGCGACAGCTCACGTGCTCCTTCAATTATGAAAAGACCTTGTTGCTGTCGCTCTCTATTTTTACCAAGCTTTACAATGTTCTTAATTGTATTGTTTTGAAGACTAGTAATTGTCATATATATTTTTAATTATTCCTTTTCTTCCTTCTTTAGAAGTATAGTTTCTACTGCTTCTTTAAGTTTAGCCTTAGGCGCAGCTCCCATTATAGCTTGTGGCTGTTCGTCAGTTGGCACAAATAGTATAGTTGGCAAACTACGAATTCCAAAAGCTTGTGCTACGGCTGACTCTTCATCAACGTTTACTTTATAAACATATATATCATCACCATATTCAGCTGCTAACTGTTCTAAAACTGGCGAAACCTGACGACATGGCCCACACCAAGCTGCCCAAAAATCTATTATTGCTGGTTTATCACCTATGTAGTTCCACTCTTCGTTGTTCTCAAAGTCAAAAACCTTCTCTATAAACTCTTCATGATTCAAGTTTATAGCCTTAGCTGTTTCCTTCTCCTTAGGATTATTTGCCACTGCAAGCAAAACTACGCTCAAAAGAGCAAAACTAATCATTAATCTCTTCATTTGTTTATTGTTTAATGTGATTTTAAAATGTTCAATTCGATTAAAACATATGGACATAGATAAATGTTTCTGCATTTGGTTTAATCTATGCTTTATAAACATTCTTTTGTATAGCTCTCATTCTAGATACCTAATCCCATATCTAAGCATTCTATAATTCTTCAGTCAACATTCCACTTTCTCTTACTCCATACTCTTTGCCAGAGAACTTATCAACCTTCATCGTCCACACTTTAACATTGTTAATAGCTGGTGTAGAATATGTAAACTTACGATTGACATATTGTGCCATAATTATATTTAACGCTTCAACCTTTTTATCATAATCCTCCTCAAACTCCACTTTACCTTCGCAAATAACACTACAAGACTGTAATCTATAGCTACAAGCAACATCAGGGTGTTGACAAATGAGTTTCATTTCTGTGCTAAAAGTGATGCAAATCTTAGGGTTGTTGTCTAAAATAGTAATAGATCGTCCCTCTTGCCCCGAGTGCAAATAGAGTGTGCCATCTTTATAGCCAAAATTCATTGGCAACACATACGGTGTTCCTTCAGAATCGGACATCCCCACAAAGCACACTTTGCATGCTTTGATTACGGACTCTATTGTTTCAACATCGTCAATAATATGCGTCTTCATTCTTTTTTATGTTTGAAGTTTAGTGAGGACACAAAAAATCCCCATTTCTAAATAAGAAAACAAAATTAGTATTTTTATTCTTATTTGAAAAGGGGATTATGTCGTTAACGAGAAAGCTATATATTAATCCTCTTCGGGTTCTATCCAATCACCATGTTTCTTAATTAGCTCCTTCAGTCGCTCTACTGCTTCTGCTTGAGGTATATTTTTCCCTACTAGCTCCTTCTTTTTGTACAACGAAATCTTTCCATGCTCAGCGCCAACATATCCATAGTCAGCATCAGCCATCTCTCCTGGGCCATTTACTATACAACCCATGATACCAATCTTTAGGTGTCGCAAATGCGAGAAGTGCTCTTTTATAAGTGCAACAGTAGATTGTAAGTCAAATAAAGTTCTTCCACAACTTGGGCATGATATAAACTCTGTTTTACTAGTGCGAACGCGTGCCGCTTGCAATAGTCCAAAAGCATAGGAGTCCATATCTGTGATATCAATGTTACCTTCATTGCTTATCATTATGCCATTACCAAAGCCATCAAGTAATATCGTGCCAAAGTCAACTCCACCTTTAAGTTGTATATCTTCTGGAAGATTCTCTTTATAGCTTCTCTGAATTACAACAGGTACTTTGCAACCGTTTATCAACAATTTGTGGAATGCAGCTCGTTGCTCACCTACTCCATTAATATGGTTAGTAGTTAAAATAAGTACTACCTTGGATGCAGACTTTATCTTCGAAATAACTTCATCTGTTAGATCGAGATACGAAACACGAAGAAACTTGACATGTGCAGTACACTCGTCTAGCTTATCTATATCATTAACCATAAACATTGGAAACCAGTCAACCTTATCCTCCCAGTTTTTATAATCAACTATTGCCTTCATCCCTCTTTGAAAGTTGGATGGCACTGACTCACCTACATAAATATAGTCAGGGATAAAGTGAGTGTTAATACTCATATCCTCTATGTTGTGGCGATCAGATATAACAATTGGAGGAAAATCACCACCAATGTTTCTAACTGCCACAGTTTCTACTCTATCTGTTGAAAACGGAGAGAACTCGTTGTAAAGCTCACCAGATATTGCATCATGATTTGCACGCTGTGCCACATACTCTACTAGCTTACGAGCTACGGGCACCTCTACTTCAGGCTCCTCACTTAGTGATACCCTTATAGTGTCTCCAATACCATCAGACAATAATGCTCCAATCCCTACTGCAGATTTCATCCTGCCATCCTCACCATCTCCAGCTTCTGTTACACCTAAATGAAGTGGAAAATGCATATTCTCTTTTTCCATTCTATCTACAAGAAGACGAACAGCTTTAGTCATAAGCAAAGTATTTGAAGCCTTCATAGATATCACAATATCATGGAAATCTTCTTCCAATGCAATGTACAGATACTCCATGCAGGATTCAACCATACCTTCAGGAGTGTCTCCAAATCGGCTCATTATCCTATCGGATAGAGAGCCATGATTTACACCTATCCTAACAGCAACACTATTCTGTTTGCACAATCTGTAAAATGGAGCTACCTTTTCCTTAATTTTATCAAGCTCTGTGGCATATCCCTCGTCAGTGTAGTCTATCTCCTCAAAACGTTTTTGCTTATCTGCATAGTTGCCAGGATTGATTCGTACCTTCTCACAAACAGTTGCAGCCACCTGTGCCGCACGGGGATTGAAGTGAATATCTGCTGAAAGAGGTATATTGTAACCTTTATCACGCAATTGCTTACGAATTACTCCAAGATTCTCAGCTTCACGACGACCTTGTGTAGTAAGTCGTATAAGATCTGCACCAGCGTCAATAATTCTTTCGCATTGTGCAACACTACCCTCTGTGTCGAGAGTGTCGGTGCTTGTCATTGTCTGTATCACAACAGGATATCCGCTACCAATGTGTATGTTTCCTACTGGCACATCTACAGTCGAGCGTCTTTTATAATTAAAGTAATCCATTACTGTTATTTTCTTTGTTGTTTGCTTGAAAAATAATGCAGTCTTTTATAGTTGTCTGCGCAACTATCTCTCTTTATATACTTCCTCAAAAGGAACTCTGAAACGCTCACCCCTTAACCCCTTAGGAAGCCTCACGCCACAGGTGATAATCATATTTACCTCACTACCTCGTGGAAGAGATAAAGCTTTTTTTACCAAACGACTATCGAAGCCTTCCAATGGACAAGTATCGTATCCTTCGTTTGCCATTGCAAGCATAAAAGTTTGTGCCGCCAGACCACATGTTTTGTGAACCACAACACGCATATCTGATTCGGAAACCTCTCGAACTATTGGTCTGAATAAACCAATAGTAGTAGCAAAAAGTTTACGAAACAATCCATACAAACCTAAAAATCGGGTGTAAATAAATGGCATAGCCACATTGTAGTAAAGCTCTTGGCTTTTGATATACTTCTCATGCTTATCGGCAGGCGCATAATTTCTAATATTTTGCCGTTCGAAATCCAAAATTTGCTTCGAACGTTTTCGATGTAAGTTTTGTCGTGTCACAAACACCACCATTTGTTTTGCAGTTCGAGCGGTAGTCTGATCAATACAAGCACGCTCCATCTTTTTCATAATGTCAGGTGATGTAATATGATGAAACTCCCATAATTGCATATTACTACTCACAGGAGCCAATGTGGCCAATTCAATACATCGCTTAACTTTGGCAGTATCTAATTCCTTTTCGGGATCAAAGTAGCGCACAGAGCGACGATGATTTAGTATTTCTTCAAATGTCATCTTTAGTATAGTAGGCAAGTATTTATCTTACCAAAGGTAATATTTCAATCCAATAACCATCTGGATCAATAATGAAGTAAAGCCCCATAGATTCATTCTCGTAACAAACACAGCCCATCTCTTTGTGGTAAGCACGTGTTTCAGCATAATCATTCTCCACTCTCATACAAAGATGTTGCTCGTTATCACCCATGTCATATGGCCTATCCCAATCGCGAAGCCAAGTAAGCTCGAGAGTAAATCCCGTAGTATTGTCACCAAGATAAACAAGAATAAAAGATCCATCGGAAGCCTCCTTACGTCTCACTTCTTTTAAGCCCAAAGCTTTACCATAAAAATCAATACTTTTCTGAAGATCAAGTACATTTATATTGTAGTGATCAAATCTACTTTTAATTTCCATATCTGTTTTTATAAATTAAATGTTTCTC
>JAAYFB010000058.1 GCA_012728465.1 Proteiniphilum sp.
CATCACCCCCAAATTCCTTATCTTTGCTACAATTACAAAACAACAATAGAAAATGACATATAAAGGGGAATTAAGAAAGATGCCAACTTTGCTTAGAGAAGGCCGAGTGGAGTATCAAATGCTTCTGTTTGACACTGAAACCAAGACTGAACAATTAATACCAATGAATGAATTGATTGGCACAAACATCACAATATCTTATTCAGGTAATATATACTGTATTGATTGTGGAAGAAAGACAAGTAAATCATTTGCTCAAGGGTTCTGTTTTCCATGTTTTAAAAACTCTCCAATGAATGCAGAGTGCATCATACGCCCCGAACTCTGCAAAGCCCATCTTGGGGAAGGTAGAGATCCTGAATGGGAAGAAGAGCATCATAACAAACCTCACTACGTTTATCTTGCAGCTACTGATAAGATAAAAGTGGGCATCACACGTGATAGCCAGATACCTACTAGATGGATTGATCAAGGTGCAAGCTCTGCTATTAAGCTAGCTAAAACGCCAAACAGATATCTTGCAGGAGTTATAGAGGTTGCACTTAAAGACACTTATGATGATAAAACCAATTGGCAATCTATGCTAAAGAATAATATTGATGAAAGTATAGACTTGCTAGAAGCTAAAAATGAACTAGAAATGGTTCTTCCAGACGACATAGCTCAGTATATCTGTGATGAGGATTATATTACTTATATTCAATATCCCGTAATCGAGTTTCCTAAAAAAATAAAGAGTATAAATCTTGACAATGACACTTCTTTTAGTGGTAAGCTAATGGGAATCAAAGGGCAATATCTACTTATGGATGGAGATAGAGTTATTAATATTAGAAAATATGAGGGGTACCAGGTTGCCTTTGAATACTAAATTATGATTGTTGGCTTATGATTGTTGAACGACTAACTCAACAATCATAAATCAATGCTCTAAACACCTAAACCATACTGCCCTTCAATACCATCTAAGATACTAAACAGCTCGTCAAGAGTACTTGCTCTCAGCATAGCAATACGAGTAGGCTTGAAGTCAGGAATACCTTTAAATATGGGAGATGAAGCCAAGTGACGGCGCATGTGCAATATGCCACGACGCTCATCAATTCTATCCACACTCTCTTGCACTTGACGCTTCAAAACATTTAGATACCATCCGAAAGAATGTGCTGCCATCTCTTCGCCTGTCTCTAGGAAGTGCTTTACTTCACTAAATATCCAAGGTGCTCCAAAACTAGCACGACCAATCATTACGGCATCTACACCCGTTTCATCAAATCTTTGTTTACATATTTGTGGAGTGGTTACATCACCATTACCTATAATAGGAATATGCATACGAGGATTGTTCTTTACTTCTCCAATGAGTGTCCAATCAGCATGACCTGTGTATTGTTGACGACGAGTACGACCATGTATAGTAAGTGCTACAATACCTGTATCTTGAAGCTCTTCTGCCAAGTCAACAATTATCTTGCTCTCCTCATCCCAGCCTAATCTAGTTTTAAGACTTACGGGCAAATTAACTGCCTTCACAACCCTCTCGGTAATCTCAACCATCAAGTCAGGTGTCTTTAACATCCCAGATCCAGCCCCTCGGCCTGCCACTTTCTTTGCAGGACAACCAAAGTTTATATCAATTAAGTCAGGGTTTGCTTCCTCGCATATTTTTGCAGCTTCAGCCATCGAGTCGGGATCATTTCCATATATCTGTATTGCTACAGGACGTTCATCCTCCGATATAGTTAGCTTCTCTTTTGTTTTATTTACGTGTCGAATTAGTGCATCGCTCGATACAAATTCGGTGTACACCATGTCTGCTCCAAACTCTCTACAAAGTAATCTGAAACCTATATCAGTAACGTCTTCCATTGGTGCAAGAAAGACTGGGTATTTTGGGAACGTTAAGTTCGCTATTTTCATCTATATGAATTATTAGTTATGTCCCGATAGCTATCGGGATTAGATTTATGAATCTAAATTACTTCTTATTTATTCTTGTTTTTATTTTTTTTGCTGATGCAACAAAGATTGAAATGAGTTCATTTTGCCTCCTGTTTTAATTATGCCAAGTCTATTATCCTTTCGCTGCACTGTATAGAATGTATATTTAAAATTACTGATTTATAAAATCATAATTTCACATTTTGCCAATCCTCTTCCTTAAACCCCACCAACACAAAGTCGTCACCCACAAGCAATGGGCGCTTTACAAGCATGCCATCTGATGCAAGGAGTTTTACTAACTCTTCGCGTGATGCAGTTTTAACTACATCTTTCAAGTTGTTTTCTTTGTACACTTTGCCAGATGTGTTGAAGAACTTTTGTACTTCAAGACCACTACGGTCTATCCACACGTCTAGCTCTTCTGCTGTAGGATTAGCCTCAACAATATGTCGAACCTCTACTTCAATATTATTATCTTGTAACCACTTCGCCGCTTTGCGACAAGTGCTACACTTTGGGTATTGTATAAATAGTTTCATTTTTGTTTTACTTTTAATATTACAGTTCCACAGTTATATTGTTTAATCTCAATGGGGAAACAGGTGAATCAGTATCCGATGCTTTTAGTCTAACGCTATTGCCAATGCCCATTGCAGGAACACTCTTTGTATATTGTGTCCACTCAGTTAGTGGATTAATAGAGTACGTAAGCTCCTTATCAAAACCGTTATATAATTTAATTACTAGCTGATTTTCTCCCTTCTTCAA
>JAAYFB010000346.1 GCA_012728465.1 Proteiniphilum sp.
GCACACTTAGCAATGACCCAAGGACGATTGCTACGAAAATAATAATTCTTTTTGTCTTCATAATGATAGTTTATTAATAATTTGTTGTACACTTTGCACGTTGCAAATATACTTATAAGACATTTCAAATGAGAAAAAGTTGGAAGAAACGCTGTTAATAATTCCTATTTATGCACTACATATTACTGAATAGCAATCAAAAAACGCCCAATCTAAAGTGACTGAGCGTTTCTACTTTTCTATATATAAGACTTAATACTAGTCTTTGAATTTTGCTTTAAGGAACTCTCTATTCATACGTGCGATGTGTGTAATAGAGATATTCTTAGGACACTCTTGCTCGCAAGCACCAGTGTTGGTACAGTTACCAAATCCTAGCTCGTCCATTTTAGCAACCATCGCTTTTGCACGTCTAGCTCCCTCCACTTTACCTTGAGGAAGAAGTGCCAGTTGGCTAACTTTTGCAGAAACGAATAGCATTGCCGAACCATTCTTACATGTTGCAACACAAGCGCCACAACCAATGCAAGCTGCAGCATCCATAGCCTCATCAGCATCTGCTTTAGGAATTGGAATAGCATTACCATCAGGAACGCCACCAGTATTTACAGATACGTAACCACCAGCTTGAATGATTTTATCAAATGCAGTACGGTCAACCATCAAGTCTCTGATAACAGGGAAACCTGCCGATCTCCATGGTTCAACTGTGATAGTATCGCCTTCATTGAACGAACGCATATGAAGCTGACAAGTTGTAATATCCTCATCTGGACCATGTGGATGTCCGTTGATGAACAAGCTACACATTCCGCAGATACCTTCACGACAGTCGTGGTCAAAAACTACAGGCTCTTTTCCTTCATTAATTAATTGCTCATTTAGAATATCCAACATCTCTAGGAAAGAACTTCCTTGTGAAATGTCTTTTAGAGCATATGTTTCGAAGCGTCCTTTAGCCTTAGGACCTCTTTGACGCCAAACTTTAACTTTAATATTTATATTTTTATCCATTGGATGATACTGTTTTAAATTTACGACTTATAATTACGTTGTTCTCTTTCAACAAACTCATACACAAGAGGCTCTTTGAACATTACAGGTGCTTTGTCCTCACCTTGATATTCCCAGCATGAAACATACGAGAACTTCTCATCGTCACGTAATGTTTCTCCCTCTTCTGTTTGGTGCTCTAGGCGGAAGTGACCTCCACATGACTCTTCTCTATCAAGAGCATCATGAGCCATTAGTTCACCAATTTCAATAAAATCTGCAAGACGTAGTGCTTTTTCCAACTCTTTATTCAAGTCGTCACCACTACCTGGGATACGAACGTTAGACCAGAAGTCTTTCTTTACATTCTTAAGTTCTTCAATTGCTTTCTTAAGCCCCTCAGCATCACGTCCCATACCTACTAGGTCCCACATAACTCTACCTAGCTTTTTGTGAATTGAGTCAACAGAGTGCTTGCCTTTAATATTCATCAGGCGGCTAACTCTATCTTTGATCTCTTTTTCTGCTTGCTCAAATTCAGGAGCATCAGTCGAAAATCTAGGAACGTTAATTTGATCAGATAAGTAACTCTGAATGGTGTATGGCAAAATGAAGTATCCATCAGCCAAACCTTGCATCAGCGCAGATGCACCAAGACGGTTAGCTCCGTGATCAGAGAAGTTAGCCTCACCAATTGCAAATAAGCTTGGAATTGATGTCATCAATTCGTAATTAACCCAAAGTCCACCCATTGTATAGTGAATAGCTGGATAAATCATCATTGGAGTTTCGTATGGATTGTCATTAACAATCTTCTCATACATTTGGAATAGGTTACCATAACGTGCCTCAACTACATCTTTACCAAGACGATTGATAGCATCAGCAAAGTCAAGATAAACTGCAAGTCCAGTAGAACCTACACCATAACCAGCATCACAACGCTCTTTAGCTGCACGAGATGCAACATCACGAGGAACAAGGTTACCAAATGCAGGATAACGACGCTCTAGGTAGTAGTCTCTATCTTCTTCCTTAATTTGTGTTGGTCTTAATTTTCCAGCACGAATTGCTTCAGCGTCTTCTTTCTTTTTTGGAACCCAAATACGCCCATCGTTACGAAGTGACTCTGACATCAATGTTAGTTTTGATTGCGACTCTCCGTGTACGGGAATACATGTTGGGTGAATTTGAGCCATACATGGGTTTCCAAACAATGCACCTTTTTTGTAGCATTGCCATGCAGCAGAACCGTTTGATTCCATTGCATTAGTTGACAAGAAGAAAGCATTTCCATAACCACCAGTAGCAATTACAACAGCATGTGCTGCAAATCTTTCTAACTCTCCTGTCACTAGGTTACGAGCTATGATACCACGTGCCTTACCTTCGATAAGTACTAGGTCCACCATCTCATAACGTGTATATAAATCTACTTGTTTATTGTGTACAGCACGACTAAGAGCACTGTAAGCACCCAATAGCAACTGCTGACCAGTTTGTCCACGCGCATAGAAAGTACGCGATACTTGAGCACCACCAAATGAGCGGTTGTCAAGCAAGCCACCGTACTCGCGAGCAAAAGGAACTCCTTGTGCCACACATTGGTCTATAATATTGTTTGACACTTCAGCCATACGATATACGTTGGCCTCACGTGCACGATAGTCGCCACCTTTTAAAGTATCATTGAAAAGACGGTAAATCGAGTCACCATCATTTTGATAGTTCTTTGCAGCATTAATACCACCTTGCGCAGCAATAGAGTGTGCACGACGTGGTGAATCAGCAATTGTGAAGTTTTTTACTTTGAACCCTAATTCACCAAGTGAAGCAGCAGCAGAAGCACCAGCCAATCCTGTACCTACAACGATAATGTCAAGGCGACGTTTATTAGCAGGGTTAATCAACTTTTGCTTAGCCTTATAGTTAGTCCATTTATCAGCCAATTGCCCAACGGGAATTTTGGCATCTATCTTTAGTATATTGTCTTTTTCTAAATTAGTCATAGTCATAAAATGTTTTTTCAATTTATTGAAATAGTTGGTTCTATAAGCCTAAATAAGCAGCATTAGTGAATCCTAACAAGTAGGCTACTGGAATTGCAGCAAACAAAAGGCAGATAATAGTTGCAAGTACATACGATAGCTTTTTCAAACGTGGAAGCCATACCTGATTGCTCCAACCCAATGTATGCATCGCACTCCAAAAACCATGTGTAAGGTGAAACCAAATAGCAACTAACCATGCTAGGTAAATAACACAATAAATTGGATTTTTGAACAGTTGCTCAATTAAAAGAACACCCTTTGTAGCTTCGCTAATATTGCCAAACTCAACTCCAATAATATGCATAACCTCTACTAGCTGCATCTTATACCAGAAGTGGAAAAGGTGAAGCAATAAGAAACCTAGAATAATTACACCCAAAACAAACATATTCTTAGAAGCCCAAGAAACTGTTCTTTGTGGTTTAGACACTGCGTATCTACTAGGACCGCGCGCTTTCATATTCTGCAAGGTCAAGATAACTGCATAGATGATGTGAATGATAAACCCTGATGCCAACACCACTGTGGCAATTAGTGCATACCAATTCGCACCCAAGAAACCCACAATTGCATCATATCCCTCTGCAGAGATAAGAACCACTACGTTCATCAAACTGTGGAATAACAAAAATAAAACGAGAAACAACCCTGATATACTCATGATCATTTTTCGTCCGATAGAAGAATTAATTAACCAGCTCATAAAATTATTATTTAAGAATTTATTTTTTCTGCTTATTCGAATAAGATAATCTTTTTACTGAAAACATGACGCTAACATCTGCGACACCATTTCAAGGCACAAAAATAATATTTTAATGTATCAATAAAGAATTAATTGATGAAAAATTTCTTTATTAAAATTCTTTAGACATTATCATCTACATTTTCACCAACATTAGATACAGAGTATTAGGCCAAATGCTATCACTTTAATTATACAAATGTTTAATTTTACAAAGATAATAATTTATTAATATTGCCAGCACTTTGTGTTATGTTTCATTGTCTCATTAACATTTGTGGAACCTCAACACCACAAATATCGAATTCCTGTTTACATTTTCAAAAAAAGAGTGTAAATTTGTGTCAACACATTATAGAATACAACATTACAATAACTATAATAATCAAATGAAAAATTTATCACTACTAACAATTCTACTATCAGCATTTATGATGCTAAGCTGTTCGCAAAGTGCGAAAGAACCAACCAAGGTAAATATAGCTTCGTTTAACTTGCGTTTGGATACACCACGGGACAGTATCGACCAATGGAGCAACCGCAAAGAGATGGTAAAAGGACTAATTCGATTTCATGATTTTGATATCTTTGGCACTCAAGAGGGATTTAAACATCAACTAGATGACATTCTTGAACTTGATGAATATGCGTACGTGGGTGGAGGAAGAGATGATGGCAAAGATGCTGGAGAACACTCTGCTATTTTTTACAAGAAAGAAAGATTTGATGTAATTAATAATGGTGATTTTTGGTTTGCAGAAAATCCCGATGTCCCAGGAAAAGGATGGGATGCTACGTGCTGCAATAGAATTTGCTCGTGGGTACACCTAAAAGAATTAAAGAGCGGAAAGGAGCTATTCATTTTTAACTCCCACTACGATCATGAGGGAAAAGAAGCACGCAAAAACTCTTCGCTACTACTCTTGAAAAAGATAAAAGAATTAGCTGGTGACAAGCCTGTAATTTGCACAGGAGACTTCAATGCCGATCCCAACTCAGAGCCAATACAAACTATATATAATGATGGAAGTCTGAAAGATTCTTATCTCATAAGTGAGCAGAAACCATATGGCACAGAGGGCACTTTCAATAGTTTCAACATTCACCACACTTCAAAATCACGAATTGATTACATTTGGGTAACGGAGGGTATCAAAGTAAAGAAATATGGTGTATTAAATGAAATACAATACGGTCATTTTCCATCGGATCATTTCCCTGTTATGATTCAGGCTGAACTATAACAGTTTGCTAAAAGCAATAATAACCATTAGGCCTAAACCTAATGGTTATTTAATATATAAACTGAAGGAGCTTATTGAGGAGCTTAAGCCAGCTTCTCAAGAGCTGCTTTAACTCTATCCACTGCCTTAACAATATTCTCATCGGAAGTGGCAAATGAGAACCTTATACAATTTGGTGCACCAAATGCATCACCGCCCACACACGCCACGTGAGCATTTTCAAGAAGATACATAGCTAAATCAGCACCACTATTAATAGTTGTACCATCAAATGATTTGCCAATATATGATTTTATTTCTGGGAAAATGTAGAAAGCACCCATCGGATTATTAATCTCAATACCTGGAATAGTTTTCAACAATTCTACAATGAGATTGCGACGACGCTCGAAAGCCAAACGCATATCCTCAACACATGCCTGACTGCCAGTGTATGCAGCTTCTGCAGCTTTTTGAGAAATTGAACTTGCACCCGAAGTATATTGACCTTGTAGCGAATTACAAGCCGAAGCTATCCATTGCGGTGCAGCAATCCAACCTATACGCCAACCAGTCATGGCATATCCCTTCGATACTCCATTTACGATAATAACTCGGTCTCTAATTTCCTCAAATTGTGCTATGCTTTCGTGCGCACCCACATAATTAATGTGTTCATAAATCTCGTCTGATATAACATACACATTAGGATGCTTTGCTAACACTTCAGAAATTGACTGAAGCTCCTCTTTTGAATAAACACTACCTGTAGGATTGGATGGAGAACACAATATCAATGCCTTGGTTTTATCAGTAATAGTCTCTTCCAACTGCTGTGCAGTAATTTTAAAATCTTGATCGATGCCAGCAGAGACAATAACAGAAGTACCCTCAGCCAACTTAACCATTTCGGGATAGCTAACCCAGTATGGTGCTGGAATAATAACCTCATCGCCTTTATCAATGATAGAAAGCAACACATTACTCAATGATTGCTTAGCCCCGTTTGATACAACTATTTGAGTGGGCTTAAAATCCAATCCATTCTCTTCGTTTAGTTTTTCACAAATTGCTTTTCTTAAATCGATAAAGCCAGGAACTGGCGAGTAGAATGTTACATTGTCATCTATAGCCTTTTTGGCAGCATCTTTTATGTGTGATGGAGTAGGAAAATCTGGCTCGCCTACACTCATATTTATTATGTCGAAACCTTGAGCTTGTAGCTCACTACTTTTCTGCGCCATCGCCAATGTCTCGGAGGGAGACAGCGACTGCAATCGTTTGGATAATTGGTTCATGTGTAATTTTAATTGTCTTAAAAAAATATGGGCAAATATAGTGATTATTATTTTCAGCAAAACCAAATTGACATTAATATCACAGTATTCATATCAAAAAAACACAAATATGTGGCGCAACCTATACTAAAGGCATAATTAATGCAATTGTAGTGATACTTCAACAATATCTAAAATAATATCACTCGACTAATTCTTGATATAGTGTCTCGAATGTAGTTTCTAAGTTGTCTGTAAAGCCCGACCGAGCAACTGATGTTTGCAATGACGCACTACGCACAGCTGTGAGCCATCTAAAACGCTCAGCTAGATCAAAGTTCGCTATCGCTCCTCCATCATTTGAGCCAGAGCATACTTTATCAATTGCAGAGAGATATTCGCATAAAGTATCAACATCTAATTCGGACGAGAAAAAAGACAGTTTATTCTTATCCACATTATATCGTACATTTAAATAATTATCTCGTTTCGAGTACATAATAAGCCCTATATTTAGAAACTCTTCACGCTCCACGCGGGGCACTACCCTAATTACAGCATATTCATAAAAGTGCTTCTCTTGCATGATGTATCTCGTTTGTAAAATTATATGAATGCTTTAGTCTCTCAGTCAAAAACTGGTAGTACACATCTCTTATTTCTGCAGGCGACTCCTCATCACCACCCCAGTTGAGCCAATCGTCGGGCAACCAATCAACCATTTCTCTTATCTTGTCGGGCGTAAGTATTTTCTTAAATTCTTCATCCACCTCATCTACACAATCTGCATCTCGCAACAAAACGTGATCCTTTATGTACACAAAAGGACTAAGAGCTTGCTTTTGCCAATTGCTCCACGAGTGATGGAAGTAAAGCGATGCACCATGATCGATAAGCCACAGCTCCTTTTTCCACATCAGCATATTAGTGTTGCGAACCGTACGATCTACATTGGTTATGAAAGAATCCATCCACACCAGTTGGGATGCAGTTAGTCCATCAATTTGTGTTGCCACAGGATCAAAGGTGAGTGCTCCCGACAAAAAGTGCAACCCCATATTCAAGCCTTGGCTACCCTTCAATAAATCCTGTATCTCCTCATCGCCCTCTGTACGCCCAAATGCCTCATCAAGATTGATAAAAACCAACTCGGGCACTCTAAAACCAAGCTCCTTAGCCACCATGCCACCAATAAGCTCGCTAACTAGCATCTTGGTG
The DNA here is from genome assembly GCA_012728465.1 of Proteiniphilum sp. Classification (GTDB taxonomy): domain Bacteria; phylum Bacteroidota; class Bacteroidia; order Bacteroidales; family Dysgonomonadaceae; genus Petrimonas. The sequence continues at coordinate 7,508 of JAAYFB010000346.1, forward strand.
CCATGACCCGCACCTCTAAATTTGACTACATACTTATAGTCATCATCCGCTTCGGCTAAAGCTGGTAGCGAGCCACCCTCACGCAAAGGGGTTATGTAGCGAGTTACGTTTACCGTACGTAATTCAATCTTACTCATTTATATATATGTATTGTTGTGTAAAAAATATACACACAACAAATATAGCTTGTTATTGCTATTCTGCAAAATGAAATAACATATTCCCACAGTAGAGGTAAGTGTATGAGCCTATTCATTGATGATGCTATAACATGTCTGTTTCCGCTTACTTATGCTCCTTTTGTTTTATCCCAATTGCATTGCTGACAAAATAGTAACACACTTATCACAAACCACACTAGCATTAAAATGAAAGACAAACAATCGAGCTAGAGCAAACTCACACACAATAATTAAGATTTATAGAGAAGTGTGGTAGTGTTTTGGTTGATTCCATTTGGAATAACAGTCAAGTCATAATCGCAATCATTAAATAACTACTAAAAAGCAACAGATACCACCTTGGAAGGAAGACCTTAAACCTTTTCACTTCCATAC
>JAAYFB010000347.1 GCA_012728465.1 Proteiniphilum sp.
CTTCTCCAAAACAGCTAAAAGCATATTCATCTTTCTGGTGTCGAATCCTGTTGCTGAACGGTGTGGAGTTCCATATGCTGCTGTGCTCACTAGTGCTTGAGTTTCTATTAATAGAGGGCGGATGCCTTCAATGGCTGCGGAGATTGATACTCCACTTAGCACATCATGATTTTGAGTAAGGAGTATCTCTGATGGATTACTTACCTCACGCAGTCCCGACTGATTCATTTCATAAATACCCAATTCTGCAGTGCTGCCAAATCTATTCTTAATGCTTCTCAATATTCTATACATATAATGATGATCGCCTTCGAATTGAAGAACGGTGTCAACTATATGTTCTAATACCTTTGGGCCTGCAATACTTCCCTCTTTGGTGATGTGCCCGATAAGTATCACGGGAGTGCCAGACTGTTTTGCAAACTTAAGTATTGATGCAGCACATTCACGTACTTGTGAGATGCTCCCTGGTGATGATTCTAGTGAATCGCTATAAATAGTTTGTATTGAGTCAATAATCACCATGTCTGGTGAAATGTTTTTGATATGGGTAAATATTGTGTCAAGATTGGTTTCGCATACTATCAAGCTGTTGTCATTTTGTATGCCAAGTCTATCCGCACGTAATTTAATTTGCCTTGCACTCTCTTCTCCCGAAATATAGAGAGTTTTTATTGAGTTAAGTTTTAGCATCGTTTGCAACACTAGTGTGGATTTTCCGATTCCTGGTTCCCCACCAATAAGTACTAGTGATGCAGGTACCATGCCTCCACCTAAAACTCTATTTAGTTCTCCATCCATCATGTCGATTCGAGGCTCTTTGTCTGCTTTGATTTCGCTGATTAGTTGAGGTGTACTTTTCCCAACTTCAAATGCTCTAGTGTCACCCGATTTAGATGCCGCATCTTTTCTCACAATCTCCTCCACAAGAGTTCCCCACTCATCACAAGCGGGGCATTTACCCATCCACTTGGGTGATTCGTTGCCACAACTTGTGCAAAAATATACTGTTTTAAGTTTTGCCATTTTCTATGTTTGTATCAGTTATCAACAAAGATAGATTATTTCTGGAACATTTATTTGAGAATTGGTAATGAAGTTTTGAGAATCAGTTTGAGCCTATTTACATCTAATAGAAATGCTGTAGAAGAGTAGCCGCCCATTCTGGGTCTATCTTGGTTCTGTGTTATCGTGCTACAATAATGTCACCCATTCTGGGCTAGTTAGGTAAATTATGAATCGTGGACTATGGATTGTCATATAATCTGTGCAATCTCTATCCTAACCCTCCCCCTCATTACTTCTATTTTCATTACATTTGTATTCAAAATAATAAAATACATACAAACATGATTGTCTCATTAATTGCGAAAACATTAAATATATCACATAAAAATATTGAGTCCGTAATTGCACTTTTGTCTGATGGAGCCACAATTCCTTTTATCAGTCGCTATCGTAAAGAGGCAACAGGTGGATTGGACGAGGTTCAAATTTCTAATATAAAGGATTTAAACGATAAATATGTTGAACTCGTAAAGCGTAAGGAATTTATATTAAAAACTATAGCAGAGCAAGATAAACTAACCCCAGAACTTCAGAAGCATATAGATGATTGTTGGGATACTTCCGAACTCGAAGACATTTATTTGCCGTACAAGCCTAAGCGACAAACACGTGCTGAAATAGCTCGCAAGCTAGGATTGGAGCCTTTAGCAAAATGGATAATGTTGCAACAAGAGGGTTCTGTAGATAGTAAGGCAAGAGGGTTTGTTAATAAAGACGTACCCGAAGTTGCGGATGCAATAAAAGGAGCTAAAGATATAATAGCAGAGTGGGTTAACGAAGATGCAAGTGCACGTCAAATGATTCGCCGTTTCTTTGAGCGAGATGCTCAAATAGCCTCAAAGGTGATAAAAGGAAAAGAGGAAGAGGGAGAAAAGTATAGCGACTATTTCGACTTTTCTGCTCTATTGTCGCGATGCCCATCTCATAGGTTGTTGGCTATGCGACGTGGAGAGGCTGAAGGTTTCTTAAGGGTAAGTATTTCTCCCGACGATGAAAAATGCTTGGATCGATTGGTTCCTCACTTTGCAAAAAATAATACAGAGGCTGCCGATTTGGTAGAGGAAGCTGTTGAGGATTCTTACAAGAGATTATTGAAGCCATCATTAGAAACAGAATTTGCAAATCTGTCTAAAGAAAAGGCAGATATTGCTGCTATAGAAGTTTTTGCGGAGAATATGCGACAGCTATTGCTGGCTCCGCCATTGGGGCAGCAACGTATTCTTTCCATTGACCCAGGCTTTAGAACTGGTTGCAAGGTGGTTTGTTTGGATGAGCAAGGAAATCTATTACATAACGAGACCATATATCCACACCCTCCACAAAGAGAATATGCAAAGGCAGGAAATAAAATAGTAAAGCTGGTTTCTACCTACAAAATAGATGCCATTGCCATTGGTAACGGAACAGCTAGTCGCGAGACGGAGAATTTTATATCGAACTTAAGATACGAAAAGGATGTAAAAGTATTTGTTGTTAGCGAGAGTGGAGCATCTATTTACTCAGCCTCAAAAGTGGCACGAGAAGAATTTCCTGATTATGATGTAACTGTTCGTGGTGCAGTATCCATTGGTCGACGATTGAGCGATCCGCTTGCTGAGTTGGTTAAGATTGATGCAAAATCAGTGGGAGTGGGGCAATATCAGCACGATGTTAATCAGTCACTGCTCAATAAATCTTTGGACCAAACTGTTGAAAGTTGTGTAAACCTTGTGGGTGTCAATCTTAATACGGCAAGCAAGCATCTATTAATGTATGTGTCGGGCTTGGGTGAAACTCTTGCTCAAAACATAGTTGACTATCGCACCGAAAATGGAGCATTTAAATCTCGTGCGGAGCTTAAAAAAGTGCCTCGTCTTGGTCCAAAAGCATTTGAGCAATGTGCAGGCTTTTTGCGTATTTCTGATGCCGCCAATCCTTTAGATAATTCGGCAGTGCATCCCGAAAGCTATGGTGTGGTGCAACTTATGGCTAAAGATTTAAATACTACAGTGACTAACCTAGTGTCAAATAAAGAACTAATATCTACGATTGATATTTCAAAATATAAAACCGATAAGCTTGGCGAGGAGACGCTTACTGATATTATTCAAGAGCTGGAAAAACCTGGCCGTGATCCGCGTGCAAAGGTTGAGCTCCTTGAGTTTGATGCTAATGTTCGCACTATTGATGATGTAAAGGAGGGAATGATTCTTCCGGGCATAGTAACCAATATCACAAACTTTGGTTGTTTCGTTGACTTTGGCATCAAAGAGAATGGGTTGGTTCATATCTCAGAACTGGCTAATAGATTTGTTTCAAATCCTACTGAGGTAGTGTCGTTGCATCAGCACGTTACGGTTAAGGTTGTGTCGGTAGATATGGCCAGAAAGAGAATTCAGTTATCCATGAAGGATTTGTAGGCTACAATTGGCATTGGGATGGATGAAATTGATAACATTATTTCTAAGTAATCGAATGATGTTATTAATTTCTCAATTTGAGAAATATGTGTGTACAAGTGATTAAAAAGATAATTAATCCATCAAATATTTTTCTTTAATAAAAAG
>JAAYFB010000348.1 GCA_012728465.1 Proteiniphilum sp.
ATCCTCAACAGATGCATGCAGAGCGAGTAGATGGATATAATCCTCTTGCAGTAATTGATGCATACAAGCGAAAAAGAAAAGTAATAGAAGATAAAAGAGGTCCAGTACTATTGGATATTCTCACATATAGATATAGTGGTCACTCGCCTAGCGATGCTTCATCATACAGAACAAAAGATGAGGTGGAGGCTTGGGAGGCACAAGATTGCATCAAATCATATGGTGAGCAGTTGATGGATGCAGGTGTTGCAACACAGGCAGACTTAGATAATGTATGGAGCGATGTTAAATCGCTAGTATTTGAAATGTTTACCAAAGCAATTGATGATGAGGTGTCGCCTCAAATGAAAAATGCTGATGCAATTGGTGATATGATGTTCTCTAATGGATCTGTAGATAGTTTCTCTGATGCTAAGCCAGATGTACTTATGCCACTGGAGGACAATAGCAGAGTAAAGAGAATAGCAACAAAAGAGCGTTTTGCCTATGATGCTGACGGTAAACCATATAGTAAAATGAAACAATTTCAGCTACGAGATGCCATTTTTGAGTCTATCATTGATAGATTTTACAAAGATGCTTCTCTTGTAGCTTATGGTGAAGAAAATAGAGATTGGGGTGGTGCTTTTGCGGTGTATGGAGGAATGACAGAAGCATTACCATATCATCGTTTGTTTAATTCACCAATATCTGAAGCAGCCATTGTGGGCACAGCCATTGGTTACGCAATGTGTGGGGGTAGGGTAATACCCGAAATAATGTATTGTGACTTCCTTGGTCGTTCGGGTGATGAGGTATTTAATCAACTACCCAAATGGCAAGCCATGAGTGGTAATGTGTTGAAGATGCCTGTTGTGCTTAGGGTATCTGTTGGCTCAAAATATGGAGCACAACACTCGCAAGATTGGAGTTCACTTGTGGCACATATTCCAGGAATTAAAGTTGTATTCCCTGTTACTCCATACGATGCTAAAGGATTGATGAATTCAGCATTGCAAGGAACAGATCCCGTAGTATTCTTTGAGAGTCAAAGAATATATGATATTGGTGAACAGTTTCACGAAGGTGGAGTTCCAACAGAATATTACGAAATTCCTCTTGGCGAACCAGATATTAAAAAGAGTGGCGATGATGTAACAATCCTTACAATAGGACATACACTATATCCAGCACTAGAGGCAGCAAAGGAGTTAGAGGAAAAGTATGGCATGAGTGCAGAGATAATAGATGCTCGTTCACTAGTTCCATTTAATTATGAATTGGTGATAGAGTCGGTAAAGAAGACAGGAAAGATAATAGTAGCTAGCGAAGCAACAGCTCGAGGTTCGTTCTTAAACGATTTGGCTGCAAATATTGGTTCTTTGTGCTTTGATTATCTTGATGCACCAGTGGCAGTGCTTGGTTCTCGAAATTGGATTACGCCTGCACATGAGCTTGAGCATGCTTTCTTCCCTCAACCATCTTGGTTCATAGATATTATTCATGAGCGCATACAGCCACTAAGTGGGTATATAGCGGGACAGAACTTTACTGATAGTGAATTTATCAGACGATCCAAGAAGGGAGTCTAGTTATATAGAAGTAGTGTGTCATAGTTTATCTGCATTACTACTAAAAATAAAATGACAGAATTTTTAAAATATATAAGAACAAATGATCTATTTAGCAGATACTGCAAATATTGAAGAGCTAAAGGAGCTTTTCAATTATCTACCTATCGAGGGTGTAACTACCAATCCAACCATTGTGAAAAATTCGGGAAAGACTCTTTCTAAGATTATTCCCGAAATTCAGCAATATATTGGAGATAAGATGCTTCACGTACAGGTAATAAGCCAAACAGCGGAAGAAATGATAAAAGAGGCAAAAATATACAGAGATTACTTTGATATGAAAAGTAATTACTTTGTAAAAATTCCTGTAACCAAGGAGGGCTTCAAAGCAATAAAGATGGCAAAGGATGCAGATATGAAAGTAACAGCTACTGCAATATTTACTCAGCAGCAAGCCATGTTTGCAGCTAATGCAGGAGCCGACTATGTTGCACCATATGTGAATAGATTGGATAATATTGTGTCGCACGGTATTGATGTGGTATCTGACATAGTGAAGACATTTCAAATAAATAACTCGAAATGTCAAGTGCTAGCAGCAAGCTTCAAAAATCTTGACCAAGTATATCGAGTTAGTATGGTGGGGTGTCAGGCTATGACTGCCTCTCACGAGGTGCTAATGTCAATTGTCAATCACCCGATGACTGACAAAAGCGTTTTAGATTTCGAAAGTGACTCCGAGGGAGTATATGATATAAACTTAACGCAACAGTAAATGAGTTGTCCAAAGGTTAATGCACACATGCACACTCCCTATTCTTTTAGTGCTTTCACAGATATTGATGATGCACTAAACAGAGCAGTAGAGGAGGGTGTGCTTGTGGTAGGCATAAACGATTTTTACACTACTGAGGGATATGAAGAGTGGGCAGAGGGATGCAAGTCTAGGAACTTGTACCCACTGTTCAATATTGAAATGATTGGTCTTAATGATAGCGATCAAAAAGCAGGACTGAGAGTGAATGACCCTGGTAATCCCGGACGTACCTATATTAGTGGTAAAGGATTGGCACATCCTTTTAGGTTGGACGAACCCTTTGCTTCACAGTTGCATAAGGTGCGTCTTGAGTCTGAAAAACAAGTAGAGGCTATGTGTGTCAAGCTTAATAAACTACTTGCACAGAAGGATTGCAACTTCACTTTAGACATCAATTGGATAAAGGATACATTAACAAAAGGCTCTGTTAGGGAGCGACATTTGGCTAAGGCTTTAAGACTAAAAGTTTATGAGTATTGCAATGATGATGAGGTATCTATACGAGAACTATTTGAAAGCCTTTTCGATGGTAAGGAATTAAAATCTTCTATTCAAAATATTGCATCTGTGGAGAATGAAATTCGTGGCAACTTGCTAAAAGCTGGTGGAGCAGCTTTTGTTCCCGAAACTAGTGAAGCCTTTTTGCCAGTAGAATCTGTTTGCAATATTATCATAGCAGCTGGTGGAATTCCTACCTATCCTTTTTTGGCAGATGATACCAATGGAAACTATACCGACTTCGAAAAGGATTTAGAAGAAGTTGCAAATACCCTCACTGAGCGTGGCTTTCATTCAGTAGAGTTTATCACTACCCGCAATGATGTAGCACTGTTAGAGAAATATGCGTCGTATCTTCACAATCAAGGATTTGTGGTTACTCTTGGCAGTGAGCACAACACTCCAGCAATGGAGCCAATAGAATTGTTTGCACGAAATAATACACCACTAACAGATACATTGATGAAGATAAATTATGAAGGGGCATGTGTTATCGCTGCACATCAACATTTAGTTTCGCAAGGATTGGATGGATACATTGATGACGAAGGATTGGCATACAGAGCTAGGAG
>JAAYFB010000349.1 GCA_012728465.1 Proteiniphilum sp.
CATACGTCACAACAAGCTTCCAGAAGAAAGGGCTGACTTTTACATCGCCCAAAAAGTTGGGTCGATGCAAGAAGAAGACAATCAAGCGGGATTAGCACACTTTTTAGAGCACATGGCCTTCAATGGCACTACTAACTTTCCTGGCAAAACGATGCTTGAATACCTTCAGGACAATGGAATAAAGTTTGGTGCAAATATCAACGCATACACTTCATTTGATGAAACAGTGTATTATGTATCTAAAGTCCCAACTACTAACCAAAACCTAGTTGACTCAGTTCTACTAGTTCTTTACGACTGGTCGTGCGGAATTGCATTAGAGGAGGATGAACTAGACAGTGAGCGTGGAGTAATTCGAGAAGAGTGGAGAACTCGAGGTGGTGCTCAGCAACGACTGTGGGATAAGTTACTTCCAGTAATGTATCCTAATAGTAAATATTCAAAGAGAATGCCTATAGGTGACATTGATGTAATAAACAACTTCAAACCAGAAGAGATACGCTCATACTACAAAAAGTGGTACCGTCCCGATCTACAAGGCATTATTATTGTAGGAGATTTTGATGCAGACGAAATGGAAGCTAAAGTTATTGAGCTTTTTAGCAAGGTTCCGGCTGCAACTGAAGATGCTGCTGTAAGAGAATACTATCCTGTTGAGGATAACGAAGAGCCAATAATAACTGTTGCTACTGACCCCGAGTCAACCAACACACAGCTAATGGTTTTCTATAAACACGAACGAACCCCAGACGAAATTAAGCTTTCGCAAGCTGGTCTTGTCATAAATTACATGACGTCTGTTGCTTCAAGTATGATTAATGAACGCTTCCAAGAGATTATTCAAAAACCAAATGCACCATTCAATGGGGCCTATGCATACAATAGCGACTACTTCGTAGCTAAAACTAAAGATGCTTGGACAGTAGTAGCTAGTTCTGCAGAAGACAAAATTGAAGAAGCAATGGGCGCAATTGTTAGAGAATCGGAGAGAATGAAAAGGTTCGGGTTTACTGCGTCTGAATATGAGCGTGCTAGAACAAATTTGATAAAAAGATATGAAGATGCGTACAACAACCGTGACAAGCAAAGAGATGATATGTATTCGCAAGAATATGTTCGTAACTTCACAGACAATGAACCAATACCAGGTATAGAGTATGAGTACAATATGATTAATATGATTGCCCCAAATATACCTGTAGAGGCAGTAAATCAAATGGTAGCTCAACTTATTAGCGATAATAATATGGTAGTTGCTATCACTGGACCAGAAAAAGAGGGATTAGTATATCCAGAAACTAGTGATATCCTCGCAATAATTGATAAAGTGAAATCAGAGGAGATAGAGGCATACCAAGAAGAGGTTTCTGATGAGCCACTTATCACAACACCTCCAGTGGCTGGTAAAGTGACAAACTCTGTAAAGGACGATACACTAGATGCAACAGTTCTAACACTTCAAAACGGAATGAAAGTTATTCTTAAGCATACAGAGTTTAAGAATGATCAAATTCTTATGATGGCTTCAAGCAATGGTGGATTTTCGTCATATGCAGAAAAAGACCCAATCAATTCTAAAATGATGTCTAGCATTATGACACTTGGTGGTGTTGGCAACTTTAGTGCAACTGGATTATCCAAAGCTCTAGCAGGCAAAACTGTTTCTGCGAGACCAACTATTTCGCTTACAACTCAGGGCTTTTCAGGTTCTTCTTCAATAAAGGACTTTGAAACGATGCTTCAATTAGTATATCTATACTTCACTTCACCTCGTAGTGATGACGATGCTTTTCAATCGTTTATTCAACGTATGGAAAGCCAACTTAAAAACCAAGAAGCTGAACCTATGGTAGCATTTAGTGATGCAATTACAGAAGGAATATATGGAAATAATCCTATTACTAAAAGGCTGACATCCGCTGATCTATCAAAGATAGATTATGCACGTATAATGGAGATGTATAAGCAACAATTTAGCAATGCAGGAGACTTCACATTTACATTTGTAGGAAATATTAACGAGAGTGAGGTTACTCCTTTGATAGAGCAATACCTAGCATCACTTCCAGGAAAAGATATTGACAGCGACTTCACAAAAGTAGATATGAGCTTTAAAGAAGGAAAAAGCGAAAATATCTTCCAAAGAGAGATGCAGAACCCTAAAGCATCAGTATTTATTGCATCAAGTGGCAAAGTAGTAAGAAATCAAAAAAACAATCTATTGATGAGTATGCTAGGTCAAATACTTGATATTGTATATACTGAAAAAGTACGTGAAGACGAAGGTGGCACATACGGTGTAAGCTCACGTGGTTCTATAAGCAGATACCCAGATGGACAGGCTGTACTACAAATCATGTATGACACGGATCCAGCGAAGATGTCAGACCTAAACGTTATCATATTTAGAGAGTTAAAGTCTATTGCAGACAATGGTCCACGTGCGGAAGATTTCAGCAAAGTAAAAGAGTATATGCTAAAGCAACAGACCGAAAGCCTAAAAGAAAACGGCTACTGGTTAAGCATATTAAATCATAAATATGTTTATGGAGAAGATGACTACTCTAAGTATTCAGAAACCCTTAACTCTATTACTGCAAAAGATATCCAAGACTTCACTAGCAATCTCCTTTCGCAAGGAAACCAAGCTACAATTGTGATGATGCCAAAAGAATAAAAGACATCTAATCACATTTGTCTATAATTATCTTAAAAGCCACCTCTTTAAACGAGGGTGGCTTTTTTTGATCTAAACACGAAAAAAATCAAACACAAGTAAAACATATCATAACTAAATAGCTTATTGTTGGCATACATTTTGTTTTTGTGCAGAACTAGATATTTTTTGCAACACTTTGCAATGTATTAAAAAGTAGCTGATTGCAAAAATGCAAAAAAATATTTAAGTTTTTAATTCTCATAGTTACATCCACCAAAGCACGTAGATATATGTTATTGAGAACTATTACATTACAAAGGGATGATTAAGTTTTCAAACATAGACAATATATATAATGAATATTTAAATGATTTATACTCGTATGCTCAACACCTAGGCTTTGATGAGAATACGACTATGGACGCTATTCATGATGTTTTCTATAAACTATGCACTAATCATTCATCATTAAATGAAATAAAGAATCTAAAGTCATACCTCCTTAGATCATTACGAAATAGACTAATAG
>JAAYFB010000350.1 GCA_012728465.1 Proteiniphilum sp.
GTAAACCCAAGAATTGATACAAAGAAATGCTGTTGTCAGAGCGGCAGAATGGCTTGAAATCAAGGGCTTTCAGAGATTAGGAACTCTCCGGCAACTCATTCTTTACGCCCGATTGTTGCCGACATCATGACAACAGCGCAGATGATTTTGACAACAGCAACGGAGAAAATGACAACACCTCAAGCAATGGTGACAACAGCAGAGAGAAATGTGACAACACCCGCTGATAACAGCAAAATCAGTTATAAACACGAGACTTTCTACATTTTGTTTAAATTTGCGAATTCTGTTAAAGCCCCAAAAGCCCAAATCAGAAAAAAACGGGGAAAAGCAAAACATTATTTAAAGTCGCCGAGGGTGACATATTGACAACATAGACGACATGTGCTATAATAAATTTGTTGTCATTCAAGATAAAATTTGCGGTCTTTTGCTGAACGATAATTAAACAAACTTAAGTAAAAGGAGCAAATTATTCTTTAGAAAGGGGATTAGAAGTGGAGTTTAACAATAGTAAGAGAATGGAACTGATCAATACAATGGTAACAGAGTTGCCTGTGCTGCGTGCAAGGATAGGAGCTTCCCAAGCTGATATCTCTGAAAAGATAGGCATTTCAAGGCAAACTTATAATGCAATTGAAAATGGTAAGAAAAAATTGAATTGGACTGTTTTTTTAGCATTGTTTGCAGTTTTTAGTAGTGATGAACGAACTCTGAAAATGTTGGATTCCATGGAAGTTTTTCAGGAGGGCGTTGCAAAGGAAATGTGATTGCCTTTTGCAACGAATCTTAGCGTGATTTTTTATTGGAGGTCATATGTTGAATATGGTTAAGAATGCTTCTGTTCAAGCCACGGATATATATAAGGATCCATATGGATACACATATTCTGAAATGGTTGGTGTATTGGGAGAAGTTGAGGCGGATAAGTTTTATCGCGAATTATACTCCGGTTCCCAAAGTAGTAACAAGTATAAAACGATAACTATCAAGGAAATCTTTCGTGGTCCGGATACTCAGAAATATGCTTTTGAATTGTCAGATGGCTATTGCATTGAAACGGTAAGCATTAAAAGAAAAACTGGTACTACTGTATGCGTGAGCACCATGATAGGTTGCCCTGTTGGGTGCATCTTTTGCGCCTCTGGTGAAAATGGATTTGTCAGAAATCTAACACCATCTGAAATAGTTCAACAAGTAATACTGATAAATGGTAGAGTAAATAGGATTGTATTCATGGGCATGGGAGAACCTCTGTTCAATTATGATAACGTGATAAAGTCCATTCATATATTAAGAGACCGCAAAGGACTTGATTTTCCAACAGATGGTATAACAATATCAACAACGGGACCGCTCCCTCAGATGAAGAAGTTGAGAGAAGAACATTTAAAAATCCAACTTACGTTATCCCTGCATGCCACGAATCAGCATGTAAGGGACTATATCATGCCGCATATGAAAGGGTATGATATAAATGAAGTAGTTCAATCAGTACTCTCATATTCAGAAAGACATAATCGTAGCGTTACTATAGCATATTTGCTTATACCGGGTGTAAATGATCGTGCGAATGATGTAAAACAGTTGGGAAGATGGTTTCGTGACAAAAATGTATTGATTAATCTTTTACAATACAATGAAACGGATTGTAAAGCAGTTCGAAGACCAAACAAACAGGAACTCGTTGCATTTCGTGATAAGTTAAATAAGGTGGGACTTACTGTGAAAATCAGAGAATCCCGAGGTGGCAATATAAAAGCCGCATGTGGTCAATTGGTAAGTAGATTAAATAACCGCAATATGAGTGCACCCAAGAAAAAAGGAGCTTCGGAATTGGATACAGGTTCGTCGAACAATGCTGGATCTTCGAGTAGATTGAAGCCAAGTAAGAGACGTTATGTAAACAATAAAAGCAAGAATGGAAAAAAGGGTTCATCGCATAAATAAGAGCATGTCGGAGTGTGATCTAGTATTTGCGTTCACTGATCTGCATGAACTTCACAAATGGAGGCTCGATTATGAATGAATTTGTTGATATGCATGTCCATTCAAAATTCTCAATTGATGGA
>JAAYFB010000059.1 GCA_012728465.1 Proteiniphilum sp.
GTCAAAGTGTAGTTTGTAAACGAAGAGAAATTGCTCAAAAACCACGCAAATCTTAACGTAATTAACACAATCGCACCCCAAAAACATACATTGACGAGTGTAATTTAACACTTTGGGAGCAGTTTCATTGAAAAACCATCTGTTTTTGACCCAAAAAAGTTGTGAATGATAAAAGTGTAGTTTGGTAATGAAGGGTTTTTGGTCACGGAGAACAAAAACACATTTGTTTTTTGGTGGTTTGGGATCCAGTTAATTAAAAACACATTTGTGATTGAGTCAAATTTTGTATAGATATTTTCAATTCCAAAATGTTTTCATTGGTTTCCACTCAAAAAAGGCGTTATACCATCTGTTGTTCATCATTATTTGATAAATGTAGGGTAGATTTTTGATGTGAATTTGTTGGTTGTGTTCGGTACAATAAAAATGATTGTGAGCCAAAGTGAAAAATATACTCAACGTAAAGCCTTACGAAGATTTATGTGCTTTTTGTGTTGCAAATCCTATTATTTAAAATATTTTTATTCATTCCAAAATATCATCTTACGATATGTTTTCTGTCATGTCTAAAATATTATATCTATCTTTGTGGTAAGTACAAAATTAAATCAGTCAAAAACTTATTTTAATAACTGATGCGTATAAATTAATATCTTATATCTAGGACTACCTGTCTATTTTTGAGATAGACGAGATAGTAACATAGATATTGTTTATTAAATAAAATACAAAAACAAACTGATATGTTTAAAGACAAAACAATTGTTTATACTTCTGGAACGTTTGATATGTTTCATTACAATCATCTCAGGATGATTAATTATGCAAGAAGTTTAGGAGATATTTTAATTGTGGGTGTTAGCACCGATGAGTTAGTAATGAGCTACAAAGATAAGCCTGTAATACCATTTCAAGAGCGACTTCAGATTATTGAAGCACTTAAAACACCAGATATCGTGATTCCTCAACACACGCTTGATCATACTGAAATAGTTCAAAAACTTAATATCGATGCCTTCATTGTTGGCGATGATTGGTGGGGAAAATATGACTATCTGAAAGATATGAATGTTGAGGTATTTTATTTCCCATATGGTGTAGGTGTTTCATCAACTAATATCAAAAAGTCAATTCATGAAACTTATGAATCAAAACTAAAATCTCAACGAAATACAAAGCCTGACACTATTCAAAAATTAAAAGAATCGATTAATGAATAAGTGCATACTAATAACGGGCGGTACTAAAGGTATTGGAAAATCTGTAGCCATAGAGATGGCTAAAAGTGGCTATGATTTAGTTCTTACTTATGCTTCAGACAACTTGTCAGCAGCAAAATTTAAGCAAGAGTTAAAAGATGACTACAACATATCTGTCCACATATTATCTGCGGATATTTCAGCAAAAGAATCGATAGATGTCATACACTCCTTTTTGATAGCGAAGCAAATAAAGCTAACGTCAATAATATTTAATGCTGGTATCACCTCGCGTGTTTCATTCGAGGAGATTGAGATTGAGGATTGGGAGCGTGTTTTTTTCGCAAATGTTCACTTCCCTGTGTTTCTCACACAGCGACTATTGCCACAAATTGAAATTGGAGGAAATATCGTATTCACTGGCTCGTTGATGGGTGTATATCCTCATTCTGTATCATTAGCTTATGGTGTAACTAAGTCTGCAGTGCACTCTTTAGTGCAGAATATGGTTAAGTTTTTAGCTCCATATAAGATTCGTGTAAACGCCATTGCACCTGGATTTGTAGATACTGAATGGCAAAAAACAAAGCCTGCGGAGATAAGGAAGAGGATAGAAGATAAGATTGCACTCGAACGCTTCTGCGAACCCGATGAGCTAGCACAAATATATAAACTAATTGTAGAAAACAACTACCTTAACGGCGAGATAATTACTGTAAGTGGTGGTTACTCGTATAAATAAAATATGAAAAAGGAAGATAGGAAGCAGGACTATTTGAGTTCTCTCAAATCACTAGAAACTGAAAACGTAATTGATCAGATCTTTTATCGACCTATAGGTTACAAAATAGCAAAATCACTACAATATACGGGTATAACACCAAACGCAATAACTATAATTTCAATATTTGTTGGTATTGCAGCTGGTGTATTTTGGTATTTCCCGTATAATATATCATTTGCTTTGTTAGGTATCTTGGCACTTATGTCGGCTAATATTCTTGACTGTGTGGATGGACAACTAGCTCGTCTAACGGGCATAAAGTCTGAAGTGGGAAGGATCCTTGATGGCTTTGCAGGTGATTTATGGTTCCTGTCAATATACATTGCACTGGGACATAGATTGTTTTTAAATTACCCCGATCTTAGCCCATGGCTATTTGTGCTTGTGGCTATTGCCTCGGGCATCTCGCATATGAATCAAGCATCAATTACGGACTATTATAAAACATTGCACCTTTTCTTTATTAGTAAAGAGAAAGGAAAGGAGTTTGAGAGTTCGAAGAAAGTTGAAGAGAGATACAAGTTGCAAAAGCCTGGCATAAATAAGGTAATTACTTGGGGATATATAATTTATACACGCAGTCAGGAGAAAGGTACCCCTCAGCTTCAAGCAATGCTTTTGAGATTAAGAGACAAGTATGGTAATGAAATTCCCGAAGATGTTCGCGAAGATTTAAGAAAAGAGAGTCGAAAAATAATGCCACTAGTTGACTCTAATACCTTTAATGGTCGTTCGGCTATTCTTTTTACGGCAGTACTGTTTAATATTCCATGGCTATATTTCTTTTGGGAAATTATTGTACTTAATGTTATTAAGTACATCATAAAGAGCAGACACGAAAGATTTTGTAGCAAGGTGGCAGTGTAGTAAAGGTGTTAACGCACTAATAGATATTAAAAAGCTCATTTATCGTATTGATAGATGAGCTTTTTTGGTGTGATAATATAATATCTGACATCTATTATTCATAGTTTGGTAGCTTCTTCACATCTTTGTTCTTTGATATTATCCTGCCATTCTTATCATTTACCTTTACTTGCATAGTTGTAACTATTGTGCAACCATTAGTTTTGCGACACTTGCCTCTTCTTGTGGTTTTGTATTTAGTAGAGGATACATTCCACAGAGATTGTTCTGCATCATAGCTAATTTTCGGTTGATACACAGGTGTACGTCTTATTTCCTCTTCGGTAAGGTTTTTATCAATGTACAGTAGTCTTTTCTTCTTTACGATCTCTAGAACCTGAATGCTGTCTAAATTGCTTGTTGTCATTTGGTTTTGTGCTTTAGTCAATGTGGTGACTAAAGCTATAACTGCTATTAGTATTGCTGATTTTTTCATAATAAAAAAAGGAGCATTCGTACAGGTGATTTGCTGCTGAATGCTCCTTGAATAATTTTGCTTTCTATGTTTATTCTACCAATTCAAATATTGCCAATGGAGCCATTCTTGCTTTGTTTAGCGACAATGTTTTGCCATCAGTGGTTAAGTTATCAACTTTGGTAAGTACTTTAAGATACTCTTGTTCAACATTTCCATCAGGACAAGCCATTATAGTTGACATACCTTTGCTAAATTTAATTTGAAATTCATTCTTTAGCTTATAACCTAAGTTTAGATTGTTGCAACCTGCTTTAGCCTCTGCTCGACTTTTGTCTGAATGTAACACTAAGTAGTGTGTGTCAGCTGATCCTTCAATCTTCTTTCCGTTTAGCTGTACAAGTTTCCAACGTTTGTTTTCTACTTTAGTTTCAGCTACTTCTGCTTCAGCTGGTTTAAAACCATTTTGTGCGGAAAACATTTTTTTGCCTGCACTCCATATTGTGTACTTCACTTCCAAATCTTTTGGAACATAAACAACAATTGGCAATCTGCTATTATAGTTAACGGTCATAGGTTGTAAGTGGATAAATTGTTTTGTTAATTTACCATCAGGGCAAGCCATCATTGTGCTACCTACGTTTCCGCTAGTTTCTGCTACATAGTAGGTATAACCCCAGCCATCTAGGTTTTTTTCCTCAATTGTTCCTCCCATAAAGTGTCGGTTGCAATCAACCATTTGAGTTTTTCCTACAAGTATTTCTATTTTGTAGTTAGCCTCATTCTTCTTTGCAGGCACTTTTATAAATACTTGTTTAAACCCATGTTTTGGTGCTGGAAACATCTCAATTTCCTTCGCTACATTTGCATTCTTTTGAGCGAATAACATGTTCGTTGTTGAAACCAATAAGAAAGCAAATGCTAATGTAAATAATGATTTTCTCATAAGATTGTTATTTTGTATTTTATCTGATTATTCTTCTATTACTAATTTGAATTTAGCTAATGGTGCCATTCTAGCTTTGTTTAGCGTTAGTGTTTCACCATCTGTAGAAAGATTATCAACTGTGTTTAATACTTCCATATACTCTTGCTCAATATTTCCATCTGGGCAAGCCATTAATGTCATCATACTTTGTTTGAAATTAATACTAAGCTCTTTTTTAATTTTGTATGAAACGTTTATTAAGTTGCAGTTTACTTTGGTGTGAGCCACTCTTTCTTTCGAATCGAAGATTAGATAGTAGTTTTCAGGATTGCTGTTCTCAATAGCTTTGCCATTAAGTTCTATTAATTGCCATTTTTTATCTTCTACCGTAAAGTTACCCTCTTTTGTAAGAATATAAAAGTTCTCTAGCTCTCCTTCTATTTTGTTACCCTCCATATCTAAATATCTAACACTGTTCTCTTCTATTTTAAAGAATGGTGATCTGCTTCCTTCAGCAATTCCTTCTAGTTTAATGCTGTTGCCATCTTCCTGCCACACGAACTTTCCCTCTATTGTTTCGGACATAGAGTCTTTTACTCCCATGTAGCTAGTAGTTAATTTATAGGTGCCATCTTCGTTGATTATTAGCTCTGTTTCGATACCTTCGCAATCAGCACATGGCAAAACGCCAGAGTATATTCCCGACCAATCTAGTGAGTTCTTTGATGTGTGTTCATCTTTTAATTCTTGTGATATTTCGGTAGAATTGGTAGAATCTTTAGAGTTGCCTTGACTTTTGTTAGTACAAGCATAAGTTGTCGATATTACTACAGCAATAACTGTAAGTAGTAGTTTTAAATTTCTTTTCATAATTGTAATTTTGTAATTAGTTATAGTTTTGTAGTCTAATTAAGAACACAAAGTATAACAATTTAAATAATATGATTGTTTTATGTAGTTTTGGTTTAATAATGTTCAATTGAAAAGGTCCGAACAGGCATTGTTCAGACCTAAACTGTAGTTTTTGTTTCTATAAATTTTGCTTCGGATTAATAAACCTCTTTAGCAATCCTATATATGCTTTCTGTTGCTCCAAGTGCGTAGTAATGAATGCCGGGTACTCCGTTTTCAATAAGTTCTCTGCTTTGCATTGTGCACCATTCAATACCTACTTCACGAGCATCATCATCAGTTTTACAATTGCGTAATTCTTTTTCTAAATCTGAAGGTATATCTGTTCTGAATATCTTAGGAAGAATACTTAACTGTCTTCTTGTATATATCGGCTTGATGCCAGGTACAATAGGAATAGTAATGCCTGCGTTACGACATTTTGCTACAAAGTCGAAATACTTTTGATTGTCAAAAAACATTTGAGTGACTAAGTATCCTGCTCCATTGTCTGCTTTTATTTTGGTGAAGTGTATTTCGGACTCCATGTTTGGCGACTCTTCATGCTTTTCAGGATAGCATGCCATTCCATATGTAAATGGAACATCTGGAGCAGCTAGTTTATCTCCTTCTAGTCCAATTCCATTATTGAAATTATTTACCTGTTCTTGTAGCTCAGTTGCAAATTGATGCGAATCCATTTTTCTTTGCTCTGCATCAAGCTTGTTTGAGTCGCCACGTAATAGTAGTAAATCTGTAACTCCCAAGAATGAAAGATCTATTAATGCATATTCAGTTTCTTCTTTAGTGAAGCCAAGTGATACAATATGTGGGACAGCTTTTATTCCATACTTGTTTTGTATTGCTGCTGCTATTGCCACAGATCCTGGACGCTTGCGTACGTTCACTTTGTGTATCACCCCATTTGAAACTTCTTTGTAAATATTTTCGCTATGATGCGTAGTGATATTTATATATTTGGGATCAAACTCCTTTAAACGATCGATAGTATGGAAAACCTGTTTAATGCTTTTTCCTTTAAGAGGCGGAAGTATCTCAAATGAGAAAACAGGTTTCTGATTATCATTTATTATTTCTGATATTTTCATTTTGAAAAAAATATTAGGATAAATGTAAAATACAGAGACCCTAAATTATTTAAATATTGCACGGAATATATCCATTCCATTTGCATAAAGTACCAATCCAATTAGTAAAATCATACCAGCCATTTGTGCATATTCCATAAACTTTTCATTTGGTTTGCGTCCACTTATCATCTCAAATAGTAAGAACAAAACGTGTCCACCATCCAATCCTGGTATTGGAAGTATATTCATAAATGCAAGTATTACTGATAAAAATGCAGTCATCATCCAAAACGAATGCCAGTTCCAAACAGCTGGGAAAAGGTTTCCTATTGTACCAAATCCACCTAGTGATGATGCTCCCTCCTTGGTAAATACATATTTAAATTGAGCAACATAGTCTTTCAGTGTTTGTATGCCCATCTTAATGCCTGCAGGGAATGATTCGAAGAAACCATATTTTTTAGTAACTATATCATATATTTGCCCTTCAGATTTTGCGTAGAATCCAAGTGTGCCCTCTGAGTTTACATTTACTGATGCTTCTTGTAGTTGACCATTTCTGTAGTATCCCACGAGAACTTCTTTATCTTTGTTGTTTTGTAGTTGTTCTACTAGCTCGGAAAATGATGGTGTTGCAATGTTGTTAATCGATACAAGACTATCATTTGCTTGTAATCCTGCTTTTGCAGCATTGCCATCTTCAGCTAATTGATAAATAACTGCTGGCAGACGATAGGTTGCAAAACCCTCCTTGTTTTTGAGCAAGTTCTTCATCAAGTCTTCGTTCATTGAAAGAGTTGTCTCGATACCATTACGTAATACCTTAACCTCTTTGGCATCAGCAATGTCAAGTAGTGTGCTTACACCAAAACGCTCTAGCTCTTTGCCATCGGCAGATAAAAGGATGTCGCCATCCACAAATCCAGCATCCAAAGCTGCTTGGCTAAACTCCATTCCTTGTGTTACATTCTTAAGTGGAAGGTATGTATCATTCCACGTAAATAGAACCATAGAGTATATGGTGAAAGCCAATATTAAATTGAATACTACGCCACCAATCATCACCAAAAGTCGTTGCCACGATGGTTTTGATCTAAACTCCCATGGTTGCTCAGGTTGTGCCATTTGCTCTTTGTCCATTGATTCGTCAATCATTCCAGCAATTTTTACATATCCACCGAGTGGTAACCAACCTATACCATATTCTGTATCACTGTTTTTGGGTTTGTATTTGAATAGTGAGAAGCCTGGATTGAAAAAAAGATAAAACTTCTCAACTCGTATTTTGAATATCCTAGCAAACATGAAGTGTCCAAGTTCATGAATGACTACTAGTATTGATAAGCTGAGTATTAACTGTAGTGCTTTAATTAAAAAAGTTTCCATTTATTATTTGTTTCAATTTATTGATTTAGATACCTCATGTGCTATAATACGAGATTCGGTATCAGTTTGTTTGTAATCGTCTAGTGTAGGTGCTGGGATAAAAACAGACTTTAGCATTGTTTGTTCAACTATGCTACTCATTTGTAGGAACCCAATTTTGTTTTGTAAAAATAATTCAACCGCTATTTCATTTGCTGCATTTAAAATACATGGCATATTGCCACCTTCCTTAATAGCATTGTAGCAAAGTTGTAGGTTTTTAAATATTTCAGTGTTTGGTTTTTCGAAAGATAGTTCTGTGAGCTTAAAGAAATCAACAGGCTCTGTATTCAACGATAGTCTTTCGGGATATGATAAAGCATATTGTATAGGCATGCGCATATCGGGGTTGCTCAACTGCGCCATGATTGAGCAGTCGTTGAACTGAACCATTGAGTGTATGATGGATTGTGGATGCACCACAACTTCTATTTGAGATGGGCTGACATCAAATAGCCATTTTGCCTCTATCATCTCCAGTCCTTTGTTCATCATTGTCGAAGAGTCTATGGTTACTTTTGCACCCATATCCCAGTTGGGATGATTAAGAGCTTGTTCTCTAGTTACATTCTTTAGTTGCTCAATTGAGAAGTTTCGGAATGGACCACCAGATGCGGTAAGAAATATTTTGCTTATTTGGTTGTATCCCTCGCCGTTTAAGCATTGAAATATTGCTGAATGTTCAGAGTCAACAGGTAGGATAGGGGTTTTATTCTCCAATGCAAGTTTTGTAATGATGTCGCCCGCAACCACAAGAGTCTCTTTGTTTGCTAAGGC
The DNA here is from genome assembly GCA_012728465.1 of Proteiniphilum sp. Classification (GTDB taxonomy): domain Bacteria; phylum Bacteroidota; class Bacteroidia; order Bacteroidales; family Dysgonomonadaceae; genus Petrimonas. Next base: position 8,417 of record JAAYFB010000059.1, read on the forward strand.
TATTGTCTTGCCAGAATTTATTGCAGCAATAGTTGGTTGTAATCCCGAAAAGCCAACCATAGCAGTTAGTACAATGTCAATCTCTGAATCTTGAACTACTTGCTCAATAGCATCAGAACCTACATAAATCTTTATTGGTAAATCTGACAAAGCATCTTTTAGCAATTCATACTTTTCGCTATTTGCAATTACTACAATCTCGGGTTTAAACTGGCGTGCTTGCTCTATTAGTTTTTCTACTTGATTGTTTGCCACAAGTGCATAGGCTTCGAAACGCTGTGGATGTTGCGAAATAACATCAAGTGTTTGAGTACCGATGGAACCTGTGGAACCTAAAACTGCAATTTTTCTCTTACGATAATTCATTAACTCTATAATTTATACGGAAGTTGCAAAGATAGACAAAATCAGTTATCCCAACAATCTAAAACTAATAGTAAACTTATAATTGAGATGAAAAGTGTGCTATTATTTGTAGCATATTTTCAATATTGTGAACTTCTATTGATTGGCCTTGGTGCTGCACTGACCAAATATTTTGAGATTGATTGGTCTTTACAACGATTGGTGCATCATTAATAATGTGAAACCCTTTTCTCGATAAGGCCTTAGTGGTCCATCTTGCCATCAGACTGTTAGGATTTTCCACAATGGTAGTAACATGTTTGTCTAACTGGTTTTTTACCACAAAGCTACCATACTCTTTATCAAAATCGTAGTTGGAGTGTGAAAAAACTGTGTCAAACGTACCTTCGAGTACCATATCTTCGGGCACACCCACTCTCACTCCATTTTGTTTCTCCATAAGCCATATCTTATCTGCCACTTGCATTGCAGTCTCAAGCTCATGAGTAGATATAAATATTGTTTTATTTGTATCTCGTGCTAGTTTTTGCAGAAGAAGAAGGATATTTATTCTGTTTGGCAAGTCTAGGTGCGAAGTAGGTTCATCTAATAGTATGATAGGGGTGTCTTGTGCTAGAGCTCTAGCTATAAATACTCGTTGACGTTCGCCATCTGATAGTTCTTGAATGTTCCTGTTTTCAAATCCTTCCAAATTGGTCATCTCAATTGATTGAGAAATAATATCGTTATCATTTTCCGATAAGCTGCCTAGCCAACCTGTGTATGGATCACGTCCAATAGAAATTAGTTCTCTAACATTAAATGATGCCTCGGCACGTTGGTCGGTTAGCACTATAGATATTAGTTGTGCACGCTTTTTGGGTGTTATCTGTGATACATCTTCTCCATCAATTTCTATTTTTCCAGAAAGTATTGGCTGAAGCCACGACATAGAACGCAATAGTGTACTCTTACCACATCCATTTCGGCCAATTAAAGCAATTAGTTCGCCTTTGTTAGCCGTGAGATGAAGCTTGTCTTGCACCACCATCCTCTTTTTACCTACTTGATAACCTATTTGTAAGTCTTTGATTTGTAGAAAAGAGTTTGATGTGTGTGTTGCCAAATTGTTTGCCATTTGTTACTCTATAAGTCCTTCAGGTAGTTCTAGATAAATAGTTTTGGTCTCTTCATCAATACTTGTAATGAAGTCCTCGGTGGCAGGTATTAGGTTCTCTTCGCCATCTTTTTCTACCACAAATAGAATGTTAATTGTGGAGTTATCAATATCAACTATTTTTCCAATATTGTTGTTGTTATGGTCAATAATGGTGTATCCCACAAACCAGTCCCAGTCAAAGGGCTTGTCGTCTTTATCTATTTCGGGCATTTCGCTTTTGAGAATGTAAATATCAATATTTGAGTACTTTGATGCTTCTTCTTGGCTGTCTATATCTTCAAACTTCACTTTTCCTCGAGTATCAGTCATAAAGTTGATTTCCTCTATCATGAATGGTACAAATATTGATTCGATATCCATAAAGTAAAAATCAACGTCAATATCTGTATATTCGGGTTTGTCGTAAAGTAAAACTATTTCGCCTTTTATGCCGTGAGACTTTTGAAGCTTCCCAATTTTATATACACTCTCTTTAGTAATCATACTTATGTTTGTAAACTTATCTTTTGTTGTTTCTTTTTGAGCGAACTATTCTTACATTTTTTCTTTTAGAAGTTGGTGCATTTGTACTAACTTTTATGCTTGAAATAGTAAAAGTATTTGGGTCTAAGTTTATTTTACCTTTCGAAAAATCTCTCAGGTCATCTATTATCTTAGCATCGTCAATATCTTTGTTCCACTGTGTGTATGATCTTTTCATTTGCACAGCAATTTGCGAAATAAGTTGATCGCGTTTGCCACCCTCTTCCATGTCAGCAGCTATGTCAATCATCTTTTCAAGCAATTTGCCATAATGCTTAAATCTCATTTTACCTTTGTTATATTCCATCTTGCCTGGACGGGTGTAGAGATCTTCTTCCGTAATCACTTCGTAGGGATAATCGATATCTAGTTTGAAGTCTGACATTATGGCCAAATGATCCCACAGTATATGTTTGAAATCATTTACGTCACGTAGGTGAGGAAACATGTTACCCATAATATCCACCACGGTGTTTGCACATTTTTTACGCTCCTCTCTATCTTCGATAGTAAGGCAGTGATTAACCATGTTTTGGATATTACGCCCATAGTCGGGCATCGATAATTTTTTAAGTTGAGTGTTATATTTCATTTTTGTTTTTATGTTTTGTTCTTTATTTAAATACGCATCTAATGATAGCAATGCATATGATTGCTTGTATTGCAACTTTGTAAATAGTTATGTTTGTTGAAAATAAGTATAAGCCCATAGGCTGCAAGAGGTAGCATCCTAACTATAGCTATCGTAGCAAAGAGTAAAGATAATACTTTTTTGTGAATTATTTTAAACGTAGTGACTTTAATTACCTTAATTTCAACTTATCACCCTCTTCGGGTACATATTTATAGCTTTTTTTATTTAGTCTGTATAACTCGCGAAGCCTGATGCCATATTTTTGAGATATGCTGTGCATCGATTCTCCAATTTGTATCACATGACTATAGTATGGTTCATCGGCTCTTGCCTTTTTCTTTTGAAAATATACAATATCACCTTCAAATAATGGGAATCCTGCTTCCACATCATTATATTTTAGAAGATGCTTTTCTTTGAAGCCAAACTCATTAGCTATAGATCCGTAAGTGTCACCATTTACTGCTATTACATACACAAGATCATGAGTTTTGTATGGCTGGTGTGTCCAATTTATGTTGCTATAATCTGGCTTGGCAGTCGAGTTACTACCTTTGTAGCTTTTATTGTCGTACTTATATAGCTCATAATCTTCAATCAGTTTTATAAGTTTGTTAGCATAGGCTCTGTCGGTAGCATAGCCCGACTTTTGCAATCCTCGTGCCCAACCCATGTAGTCGGTGATGCGTAGCTTAAATAGGTCTCTGTAGCGAATATTGTTTGCTAGAAACTGTGCATGATCTTCATACGAATCTTCCACTCGCTTATACTTCCTAAAGCAATCATTGGGTGAGTCATCGGCTGCATATGCTTTTTCTCCACGCCATCCATTGTGGCATTTGATGCCAAAGTGATTGTTGGAGCGTTTTGACAAATCACTCATACCTGCGCCCGACTCTAGCAAGCCTTGCGCAAGAGTGATGGATGCTGGAATTTTATAGTCAGCCATGTTTCGCTGAGCAATTGGTGCATAGGTGTTTATATAATTGTTATAAATTCTCAGTCTAGTCTGTCCTAATGCTTCGTTTGGTACAATTATTGTTCCGATAAGGATTAGTAGAGTAAAAATATATCTATATTTGTGATTGTAATTCATTATAATAGTAATAATATAAATATCAATTTTGAACCTATGAAAGAAATAAATTTAACCACAAAGATAAGAGTTTATCTAATAGATGAATGTACTGATGTAGAAAAAAAGTTAATAGAGGCAGCAAAGCTTGCCACAAAGGATGCTTACGTGCCTTACTCAAACTTTAGTGTGGGTGCCGCCCTTTTGTTGGGCAATGGAGAGATAGTAACAGGAAATAATCAAGAGAATGCTGCCTATCCATCAGGATTGTGTGCCGAGCGCACTGCTGTATTCTTTGCAAATGCCAACTATCCCGACCAAAATATTGAAGCCATAGCCGTTGCTGCACACTATAAGGGTGAGTTTACAAAAGATGTTATCACTCCATGTGGTGCTTGCCGTCAGGTGTTGCTCGAGGTGGAGAATAGATATAAAAAACCAATGAAGATATTGCTTTATGGTGGCAACGATGAGGTGTATCAGCTTGATAGCATCAAGGAGTTACTGCCATTGAGCTTTGGCGAAGAGATGCTGTAATTTATTCATATAAAATAGCTCTGTAGTTATGACAATTCAAAACAAAAGGCTAGTGTACATTTTGGCAGCAGTTCCTATTATGCTGCTAATACCATTGATTGCAATGCAATTTAGCAATGCAATTGTTTGGAGCGTGTCAGACTTCGCAATTATGGGGGCTTTATTATTAGGAGCGGGCTTGCTTTGCGAGCTTGTACTTAGAAAATCAAAGAGCCGCAAAGGCAAAATATTGCTCTGTGGAGCTGTACTATTTGTTTTTTTGCTTATTTGGGCCGAACTAGCCGTTGGAATATTTGGTTAGGATTAAGAATTATTGAAGAGAGTAGGCCACTTTATTCCTTAAAGTGCCTGCACTCCTCTTCAAGACAATAAGCCTATACAATATTCGGGATTCTGCTCTTTAATCTCGCATACTTTCTTGTTGTTTTTTGGTTTTAGAAGCTCTAATTACAATGATTGCAAACTAGAACTAGTGTTAAACCCGAGATTACTTTCAATTCCTATCCTATTATCTAAACTTTGAGTAGATAATCAACAAATAGATGATGAGCAGTCTGAGAAATTGGCTCGCGAACCATTTAAAAACATTTTACACTTGGACCATTCACAGCTCAGCGGGCAAAAAAACATTTGTAATTGAGGGCTTTTTTCTCTCGGAGGGCAAAAAAACGTTTGTCTTTTGGGA
>JAAYFB010000351.1 GCA_012728465.1 Proteiniphilum sp.
ATTCCATAATGATTGAATAGCTTTATTAAACTTAGTCCAATCCAGAAAGCACCGTATGATACAAATGCACTGTATCCAAAGTTATTACCCATCTTTTGTTCTTGAAAGCCAGCAATCATTTGAGCTAAGCCACCAAAAATAATACCCATTGCAATTACCGGACCCCATTCTAGGAGTCCAAGATTGTGAATTTGAAGCAATAGTGTAGTCATACCAAAACCCGCTAATCCTACAACTGCGGGATTTCCATTTTTCATTTTTTTTCTTGTTTTAATAGTGTTATTTATTCGGAGCGCAAAAATACACAATATAAGTATCATTTTCTCCTAAAGGGGCACAATTAATGGGTGTGGCAGGATGGTTGTAAATAGTGTTTTCAATAAATTAGAAAATGAAAATAGCTTTGTGGAGATTATAGATATGATTATTTGCGAGGATATTATTTTTTATAGATGGTTTTTATTTGAGTTTATTATCTTTGTTGTTCTTGTTGTGCAAATTAATAGGTTATTTATCCTTGTTGTCTTATAATTTGATGCAGTAGTTGTTGTATTTGTGTCAAATTGAAAGGAAATTGAAATAAAAACATTCAAAAGTTTTGCCAATTCAAATATTTACTTTTTCTTTGCAAACGAAATAGTTATAAAAGCAAAATCAAACAAAGCAATGAATTATAATAATATTGATATTCTAGTCCTTTCTTCTCTACTTCTGATTCAAATCGGTGGGTGAGATTGGCATATCAATATTTAAAGTATAAAATAAAAATAAAGATAACCTTTCTCACCAGTTGAGAGAGGTTTTTCTTTTTTAATACAACAGAGAAAATAAAAATATTATGGAAAGAGTTTATGTTTTTGACACAACATTACGTGATGGAGAGCAAGTGCCAGGATGTCAGTTGAACACTATTGAGAAAATTCAGATAGCAAAAGAGCTTGAGTTGCTGGGAGTAGATGTTATCGAAGCTGGTTTCCCAATCTCTAGCCCAGGCGACTTTAATTCTATTGTTGAAATATCAAAGGCTGTTACTTGGCCTACTATTTGTGCGCTAACGCGTGCCGTTGAAAAAGATATTGAAGTGGCTGCAGAATCGCTCAAATACGCAAAACGTAAAAGAATTCATACAGGAATTGGAACTTCTGATTCGCATATAAAACATAAATTTAATTCTAATCGAGAAGAAATTATTGAGCGTGCTGTAAAAGCCGTAAAATATGCTCGTCGATTTGTTGATGATGTAGAGTTTTATGCAGAAGATGCTGGTCGAACTGATAATGAATATCTAGCACGTGTAGTTCAAGCAGTGGTAAATGCTGGTGCTACAGTTGTCAATATCCCAGATACAACAGGTTATTGCTTTCCACATCAGTATGGAGCTAAAATAAAGTATCTGATTGACAATGTGGATATGAAAAATTCTATTTTGTCAACACATTGTCACCAAGACTTAGGTATGGCTACGGCTAATACAATTGCCGGAGTTATAAATGGTGCAAGGCAAGTGGAGGTAACAATTAATGGAATTGGCGAGCGTGCTGGTAATACATCTCTTGAAGAGGTGGTGATGGCACTTAAAAGTCACAAAGACCTTGGGTATGATACTAATATTAATACTCAGAAAATATATTCAACTAGTCGCCTTGTATCAACGATGATGAATATGCCTGTGCAGCCTAACAAAGCTATTGTTGGACGTAATGCTTTTGCACACTCATCGGGCATACATCAGGATGGTGTTCTTAAAAACGTAGAGACGTATGAGATTATTGATCCTAAGGATGTAGGTGTTGATGAAAACTCAATCGTACTAACCGCACGAAGTGGAAGAGCTGCTTTAAAAAGTCGTTTAAATTTATTGGGTGTAGAGGTTGATGAGTCCGAATTGGAAGTAATATATGAAAAATTCTTGGCCTTGGCTGATACAAAGAAGGATATTAAGGACGAAGACATTTTGCAATTGGTAGGTAAAGAATATGTTAAGAGACGCATCAAGATTGATTATTTGCAAGTTACTTGTGGTATTGGTTTGAGAAATGTAGCTAGTATTGGTCTTGACATTGCTGGTGAGCATTTTGAGGCATCTGCTACAGGAAATGGCCCTGTGGATGCTGCAATAACAGCTGTCAAAAAGATAATTAGTCGCGAGACTACAATACAAGAGTTCCTTATTCAAGCAATTAATCGTGGTAGCGATGATGTGGGTAAGGTTCACATGCAGGTTGAGCACAAAGGGATGCTTTATTATGGTTTTTCTGCTAATACGGATATTGTTTCTGCGTCAGTGGAGGCATTTATAGATGCAGTAAACAAATTTGTAGAATAATAATTGGACTAAATTAATAACATCAAAAAAATAGAGGCTTTTATTTAAAAGCACGCATTTTATATATATGAGCACAATTGAAAATATATCGCAAAATAATCAAAAAGGGAGAACCCTTTTTGATAAAGTATGGGATGCACACGTAGTAGCAACTGTAGAGGATGGACCTACTCAATTATATATCGATAGGCACTTATGTCATGAAGTTACTAGTCCTCAGGCTTTCGCTGGATTGAGAGAGAGAGGAATAAAGGTGTTTCGTCCTAATCAAACAATCTTAACAGCCGACCATAATATACCAACTATGGGCCAAGATAAGCCAATAAGAGATGAAGTGTCGCGTTTTCAAGTAGATACTCTTGCTAGAAATGCAAAAGATTTTGGCTTGACATACTATGGCTTGAAGAATACGAAGAATGGTATTGTTCACGTTATTGGTCCTGAGAATGGATACACTCAGCCAGGTATGACTATTGTGTGTGGTGATAGCCACACATCTACTCATGGAGCTTTCGGAGCTATCGCATTTGGTATTGGCACAAGTGAAGTGGAAATGGTATTATCTTCGCAATGCGTGTTACAAACTCGCCCAAAGACAATGCGTATTAACTTTGAGGGTAAGCTTAATGAAGGCGTAAGCTCAAAAGATATGGCTCTTTACATGATTTGGAAGTTAACTATGGGTGGTGCAACTGGATATTTTGTAGAATATGCAGGTGAGGCTATCCGCAACCTATCTATGGAGGAGCGAATGACGCTTTGTAATCTAAGTATTGAGATGGGTGCTCGAGGGGGATTGATTGCTCCTGATGATACTACATTTAATTATTTGAAAGATAGAGAATTTGCTCCTAAAGGCGAAAAGTGGGATGAGGCTCTTGCTTATTGGAAAACACTGAAATCTGACGATGAAGCAGCGTTTGATAAGGAAATCACCTTTGATGCATCCGAGATTAAGCAAATGATAACATATGGAACAAACCCAGGTATGGGGATGCCCATTGATGATACAATTCCAACTCTTGAAGAAATTGAGCCGTCGGGTAAAATATCTTTCGAAAAGTCACTTAACTATATGGGATTTAAAGCTGGAGAAAAATTGGAAGGTAAGTCTATAGACTATGTTTTCTTGGGTAGTTGCACTAATGGAAGGATTGAGGACTTTAGAATTTTTACTAACTACATTAAAGGCAAGAAAAAGGCCAACAATGTAACTGCTTGGTTGGTGCCAGGTAGTTGGCAAGTACGTAAGCAAATTAAAGAAGAAGGATTAGACAAAGTGTTGGAAGACGCAGGATTTGAATTGAGAGAGCCAGGATGTTCTGCTTGTTTGGCAATGAATGATGACAAAGTGCCAGCAGGTATGTATGCTGTGTCCACTTCTAATAGAAACTTTGAGGGACGACAAGGGCAGGGTGCTCGTACGATATTGGCTAGTCCACTAGTTGCCGCAGCTGCCGCTGTTAATGGTAAAATCACAATTCCCTGAACATTTCAATATCACAACAAGTTATAAAACTCACACTTTATGAGGACAATTGTAAAGTGTGGTAAATATTATTTTTTAAATGGAGAAATTTATCACAATAACATCAACATACGTTCCACTTCCTATTGAGAATGTGGATACCGATCAAATTATTCCTGCTCGTTTTCTTAAAGCTACTACACGTGATGGCTTTGGCGATAATCTGTTTGCAGATTGGAGATACGATAAAGAAGGAAAGCCTAAGGCAGACTTTATTTTAAATAACTCAACGTATAGCGGTGAAGTGCTTGTGGCAGGCAAGAACTTTGGTAGTGGAAGTAGCCGTGAGCATGCTGCATGGGCAATTGGTGGATATGGCTTTAAAGTCGTAGTTTCAAGTTTTTTTGCAGATATATTTCGCAATAATGCACTCAATAATGGTATATTACCAGTAGTGGTAAGTGATAGTTTTTTAGCAGAGTTATTTGAATCATCTAATGTTAATCCGCAATCTACAGTTACTGTTAATCTAATTGAGCAGACAATTACAAATAACGAAACAGGAAAGAGCGAATCATTTGAAATAAACTCATATAAAAAAGATTGCTTGCTTAGGGGACTTGATGATATTGATTTTTTATTGTCAAATAAAGATAAGATAGAAGAGTACGAGCGCAATAGACCATACACGTACTAATTATAAAATAATTAACAAAAGGTAGCAAAGTTGGAGAAATTGAGAACTATAGAGATAATGGATACTACTCTTCGAGATGGCGAGCAGACATCGGGTGTTTCCTTTGCTGCTCCCGAAAAGCTAAGTGTATTGCGCTTATTGCTCGAAGAACTGAAAGTTGATAGAGTTGAGGTGGCTTCAGCTAGAGTGTCCGAAGGAGAGTTTCATTCGGTTAAACGTATGACAAAATGGGCAGAAGAGAATGGATATTTAGATCGTATTGAAGTTCTTGGTTTTGTGGATAAAGGCTTATCGCTACAATGGATTAATGAGGTTGGTGGCAAGGTCGTAAATTTACTTTGCAAAGGCTCTCTAAAACATTGTAAACATCAGCTTCGAAAGACATCAGAAGAACATATTGAGGATATAAAAGAGACAATCAGACTTGCCACTAAATTAGGTATTAAGGTTAATATTTATCTTGAAGATTGGTCTAATGGCATGAGGGACTCACGCGATTATGTTTTTCAAATGGTTGATGGCTTGAAGGATGAACCTATTGTTCGATTTATGCTTCCAGATACATTGGGGATTCTTAATCCAGATGAAACTTTTGAGTTTTGTTCTATAATGGTAAAAAAATATCCAGAGCTACATTTTGATTTTCATGCACATAATGATTATGATCTTGCTACAGCAAATGTTTATGAGGCTATAAAATCAGGAATACATGGGATTCATGTTACTATAAATGGACTTGGAGAACGAGCAGGTAATGTGCCTCTGACTAGTGTCGTTGCATTAGTGAATGACCATATGAGTTCAGCAAAAACAAATATTGATGAATCAAAGCTTTATAATGTAAGTAAGGTTATCGAAATATATTCAGGGATTCGTATCCCCAACAATAAACCTATAATTGGAGATAATGTGTTTACTCAAGTTGCAGGAGTGCATGCTGATGGAGATAAGAAAAAGAATCTATACTTTAGTGATTTGATGCCTGAGCGATTTGGACGTTATCGTGAGTATGCACTTGGCAAGAATGCGGGTAAATCCAATATTATAAAAAACCTAGAGACTTTAGGTATTGAGCTTGATGAAGAGTCAACGCTGAAGGTTACAAAACGAATAATAGAGCTTGGAGATAAGAAGGAGCTTGTAAGTCTTGATGAGCTACCATACATCGTTTCAGATGTTTTAAAGAATGGTACAGAAAATAAAGAGATAGAGATGCTTAATTACTCGATGAGTTTAGCCAATGGGTTGCGACCAACAGCTACAGTTAAGCTCTCAATAAGAGGAGAGGTATTCCAAGAAACTTCAGCTGGTGGTGGTCAATATCATGCTTTTTCAAAGGCAATGTATAAGATTTATCGAAAACTAAATAAGCCAATCCCTGAACTAATAGACTACGTCGTGGTTATTCCACCTGGTGGAAAGACAAATGCTTATGTGCAAACTGTCATTACGTGGAAGTTTGAAGATAAAGTATTTAAAACGCGTGCTTTAGATATCGATCAAACAGTAGCAGCTATTAATGCAACTATGAAGATGCTTAATATGATAGAAAGTGGAAATATACCAAACTATAAATATATAACAGAGAAATAATTTATAAATAATCCGAAATTAAGAAATGAAGGAGTTGAATATAGCCGTATTGGCAGGTGATGGCATTGGTCCTGAAATAATGGAGCAAGCTTTGAAAATAACAAAAGCTGTGTGTAATAAGTTTGGACATAAGCTAAACTATAAAGAGGGTTTAACCGGTGCAATAGCTATTGATACTGTTGGAGATCCATATCCTTCGTCAACGCACGAACTGTGTATGAATAGCGATGCAGTGTTGTTTGGTGCAATTGGTCATCCAAAATTTGATAATGACCCGAGTGCAAAGGTTAGACCCGAGCAGGGACTTTTACGCATGCGTCAAATGTTAGGGCTATATGGAAATATTCGTCCTGTAATGACTTTTCCTTCACTTATTCATAAATCGCCACTTCGTTCAGATATTGTGGAAGGTGCAGACTTTATGTGCATACGGGAGTTAACAGGTGGATTATATTTTGGTCGTCCTCAAGGAAGAAGTGAAGATGGCAACACAGCATATGACACTTGTGTCTATACTCGTGAGGAGATAGAGAGAATACTTCATCTTGCGTATAAGTTTGCAGGACAAAGAAATAAAAAAGTTACAGTTGTTGATAAAGCAAATGTCCTAGCTACGTCACGTTTATGGCGGCAAGTAGCACAAGATATTGCACCTCAATATCCAGATGTAGAAACAGAGTATATGTTTGTTGATAATGCTGCGATGCGTATCATTCAATGGCCAAAGAGTTTTGATGTATTAGTTACAGAAAACCTATTCGGAGATATTCTTACTGATGAGGCATCTGTAATTACTGGTTCATTAGGATTGTTGCCTTCAGCTTCAGTAGGTATTCACACTTCATTGTTTGAGCCAATTCATGGCTCATACCCACAAGCTGCAGGGAAAAATATAGCTAATCCTATTGCTATGATCCTGTCGGCAGCTCTAATGTTTGAGTATGCTTTTAAGATGATGGAAGAGGGTGCTCTCATTCGTGAGGCAGTTAATGCAAGCCTTGAGGCAGGAATTGTTACAGAGGATATTGCAGATGGCGGTAAGTCTTATTCTACAAGTGAGGTTGGAGAGTGGATTGTAAATTATATTGAAAAATAAAGTGCTGAAAAGAGTTCAGTAGTTGATGACATGAGTAAAGATTTAAATAAAGATAAATTAAACTTAGGTGCTGATGCCTGGAAGTTGCGTAGTGCAACATCTACGCAAGGACGAAGAATGGCTGGTGCGCGTGCTCTTTGGCGTGCCAATGGTATGACATCCGAGCAGATGGGAAAACCAATAATCGCTATTGTTAATTCATTTACACAGTTTGTTCCTGGTCACGTTCATCTTCATGAAATAGGACAACTAGTAAAGAAAGAGATTGAAAAACTAGGTTGCTTTGCCGCCGAGTTCAATACTATTGCCGTTGATGATGGTATAGCAATGGGACACGATGGAATGTTGTACTCACTTCCATCTCGAGATCTTATTGCAGACTCGGTAGAGTATATGGTGAATGCACATAAAGCGGATGCTATGGTATGTATTAGCAACTGCGATAAAATAACTCCTGGGATGCAAATGGCAGCTATGCGATTAAATATACCTGCAATATTTGTATCAGGAGGACCAATGGAAGCCGGTAATTTAGATGGAGAGCAAGTTGACTTAATAAATGCTATGATAGAGTCGGCTGACGAAAATGTTTCAGACGAACGCATTGAGCAGTTAGAAGTGTCTGCTTGTCCTACTTGTGGTTCTTGCTCAGGTATGTTTACGGCTAACTCTATGAACTGCTTAAACGAAGCAATTGGTCTCGCATTACCTGGAAATGGTACAATCGTTGCAACTCATGCTAATAGAAAGGATTTATTCATAAAGGCTGCACACCAAATTGTGGAAAATGCTAAACGTTACTATTTTCAAGATGATGACACTGTGCTTCCACGTAGCATTGCTACACGTCAAGCATTTATGAATGCTATGACACTAGATATTGCTATGGGTGGATCAACAAATACAATATTGCACATTTTGGCTATTGCAAATGAAGGGGGAGTTGATTTCACTATGGATGACATGGATGCTCTTTCACGTAAAGTGCCATGTGTATGCAAGGTAGCCCCTAATTCTCAAAAATATCATATCCAAGATGTAAACCGTGCAGGTGGAATATTAGGAATAATAAATGAATTAGCAAAAGGTGGACTAATAGACACAGCTGTTTATCGGGCCGATGGCTTAACATTAGCAGAAGCTCTTGCTAAATATGACGTTACGGTTGATGCTCCATCTGTCGAAGCAATAAATATATATTCTTCAGCTCCTGGAAATAAGAGAAATATAGTGATGGCATCACAAAATACTTTGTATAAAGAGTTAGATACTGATCGTGTAAATGGATGTATCCGTAGTTTGAATCATGCTTACACTAAGGATGGGGGACTTGCTATTCTTAAAGGAAATATAGCTGAGAATGGATGTGTAGTGAAGACTGCTGGCGTTGACGAAAGCATATGGAAATTTACTGGTCGTGCTAAAGTGTACCACTCCCAAGATGCAGCATGCGATGCTATATTGAAAAATGAAGTAGTAGCAGGTGATGTAGTGGTTATTGCTTACGAAGGACCAAAAGGTGGACCAGGCATGCAAGAAATGCTTTATCCTACATCGTATATCAAAGCAAGACATCTTGGTATAGAATGTGCACTAATTACAGATGGTCGTTTCTCAGGAGGTACATCAGGTTTGTCTATAGGACATGTTTCGCCCGAAGCAGCAGCAGGGGGCAACATAGCTTTAATACGTAATAATGACTCGATTGATATTGATATTCCCAATCGTAGTATTAACTTGATGATAAGTGATGAGGAGATGGCAAAACGTAGAAAAGAGGAAGAAGCAAAAGGCGATAAATCGTTTACTCCAAATAGAGATAGACAAGTTTCAAAAGCCTTACGCACTTACGCCGCATTTGTTAGTTCGGCAGATAAAGGGGCAGTAAGATTAATATAAAATATTTAGTAGAAGAATCTAATCATCTAATTATTATAAATGATAGTTTGAGTAATTAGTAGCAATAATAAAATCAAAAGTATGAAAGAGGAACAAAGTAATTCAATAGTTTCTGGTAGCGAGGCACTTATTCGGTCGCTAGTAGCAGAGGGAGTTGATACAATGTTTGGGTATCCTGGGGGGGCTATTATGCCGGTTTTTGATGCCTTGTATGATCATAGGGACAAAGTAAAACATGTTTTGGTACGTCACGAGCAGGCAGCCGTTCATGCAGCTCAAGGATATGCACGTGTATCGCAAAAAGTAGGGGTTGCATTAGTAACTTCTGGCCCAGGAGCTACCAATACCATCACAGGATTGACGGATGCTATGATGGATAGTACCCCACTTGTAGTAATTTCGGGTCAGGTTGCATCTAGTCTTTTAGGTTCTGATGCATTTCAGGAGGCTGATGTTATTGGTATTACTCAACCAGTAACGAAATGGGCTTATCAGGTTCGACGTGTTGAGGATATTCCATGGGCTATATCTCGTGCGTTTTATATTGCTCGTTCTGGTCGTCCAGGTCCTGTAGTTATTGATATCGCAAAAGATGCACAAGTTAATAAGTGTGAGTTTAAATATGAGAAGACAACTTTTCTTCGTAGCTATTATCCTGTGCCTCATCCCGATAAAGAAAAAATTGCGGAGGCTGCAAAGATAATAAATGAAGCAAAGAGGCCCTTTGCTCTTGTAGGGCAGGGTGTTGTTCTTGGAAAAGCAGAGACTGAATTAAAGTTGTTCTTAGAAAAGAGCGGAATTCCTTTCGCTTCGACTTTACTTGGATTATCTGCTATGAATAGTGATCATCCATTAAATACAGGAATGTTAGGAATGCATGGCAATATTGGTCCTAACATTAATACTAATAGTTGTGATGTGTTGATAGCTATTGGCATGCGTTTCGATGATAGGGTTACAGGCAACCTTAACTCGTATGCTAAACAGGCAAAAATCATTCATTTTGATATTGACCCTGGAGAAATTGATAAAAATGTAAAGACTACTGTCAAGGTACTTGGTAATGCAAAAACTACATTGTCAATGATTACTGAGCTTATAAATTCGAATAATCATAATGATTGGTTGAATAAGTTTCGAGAATATGACAAAATTGAGTATGATAAAGTAATAAAGCAAGAGCTTTTTCCTGAAAATGGAGGGCAAATTAAAATGGGGGAGGTAGTCCATAAGGTTACTGAGGCTACCGGAAATAAAGCAATCTGTGTGAATGATGTGGGACAACATCAAATGATTAGCTCACGATACTTTAAGTTTACACAATCTCGTAGTCTTGTAACATCGGGTGGGTTAGGAACAATGGGCTTTGGCCTTCCTGCAGCAATTGGTGCTAAGTATGGTGCACCCGACAGAACAGTTTGTGTGTTTGTGGGTGATGGAGGTTTACAAATGACAATGCATGAGTTTGGGACTATTCTTGAAACAGGTGTTGATGTGAAAATTATCCTTTTAAATAATAATTATTTAGGGATGGTGCGTCAATGGCAAGAGCTATTCTTTGAAGAGAGGTATTCCGAGACTCATTTGAAGAATCCTGACTTCATTAAGGTGGCCGATGCATACAATATTGCTGGGCGAATAGTAACTGAGCGTGCTGAGCTTGATGATGCAATCCAAGAGATGCTTAACCATAAGGGTAGTTTTTTGCTTGAAGTTGTTGTGGAAACAAAAGGCATGGTGTATCCAATGGTTCCTGCTGGTGGCAGTGTAACAGATGTGATGGTAGGAAAAGGAGAGAAAGTTTGATGAGGCACTTTGTGCATAAAGTAATCATTATAATAACTCACATAAAATATAAACAAGAATATGAGTAACAAAACATTATATACAATAACCATTTTCTCTGAAAATGCAGTTGGTGTTCTTAATCAAATTACAACTATCTTTACCCGCAGACAATTAAATATAGAAACCCTCTCTGTTTCACCATCTGCATTAGAAGGAATACATAAGTTTACAATTACGACTTTTGCCGAAGATGAATCTGTGGCAAAAAAAATAGTTCGTCAAATAGATAAGCGAGTTGATATTTTAAAGGCTTTCTATAACACTGATGATGATTTAGTGTATCAAGAGCTTGCTCTTTATAAGTTGTCGACAGAGAAAGTGATGGAACATGGATCGGTTGAATATTTAATTCGCAAATACAATATACGTGTGTTGGAGGTTACAGAAGATAATATTGTTTTCTTAAAGGCAGGTCATTATGAAGAGACTCAAGGGTTGTTTGAAGAGTTAGCAGAGAAGATAGGAGTACTTCAGTTCGTTCGTTCGGGGCGTATTGCTATCACCAAATCTAAGATAGAACGATTGAGCGATATCTTAGCAGAAAGAGAAGCTCTAGGTCACTGCGAGCAACAATTATAATATCGTTCGATAAAAGAATTTATCATTAATAATAGAATATATAACAGTTGTCGATAATAAGCAATCGGCACAATAATTAATTACAAATATGGCAAAAATGAATTTTGGCGGTGTGGAAGAAAATGTAGTTACCCGCAAGGAATATCCATTGAGCAAAGCTCAGGAAATACTAAAAGATGAAACTGTTGCAGTAATTGGTTACGGAGTTCAAGGCCCAGGCCAATCTCTTAACCTTCGCGATAATGGAATTAATGTAATAATCGGACAACGTAAAGACAGCCCTACTTGGGACAAAGCTATTGCTGATGGATGGGTGCCAGGCGAAACTCTTTTTGAAATTGAAGAGGCTTGCGAGCGTGGTACTATTATTCAGTACCTACTTTCAGATGCTGCTCAAATCAAACTTTGGGATACAGTTAAGAAGCACCTAACTTCAGGAAAAGCTTTATACTTCTCACATGGTTTTGGAATTACATACAAAGAGCGTACAGGAATTATTCCTCCTGCTGATATAGATGTTATTCTAGTAGCACCAAAAGGATCGGGTACTAGCCTTCGTCGTATGTTCCTTGAAGGACGTGGATTGAACTCAAGTTACGCTATCTTCCAAGATGCTACTGGCAAAGCGTTCGATCGTGCAGTTGCTTTAGGAATTGGTGTTGGTTCAGGGTACCTATTCGAAACTGATTTTAAACGTGAAGTATTTTCTGATTTAACAGGTGAACGTGGTACTCTTATGGGTGCTATTCAGGGTATTATGTTGGCTCAATACGAAGTGCTTCGTGAAAATGGACACACACCATCTGAAGCATTCAACGAGACTGTTGAGGAGCTTACTCAGTCGCTTATGCCTCTCTTTGCAGAAAACGGAATGGATTGGATGTATGCAAACTGTTCAACAACTGCACAGCGTGGTGCGCTTGATTGGATGGGACCTTTCCACAAAGCTACTAAACCAGTTTTCGAAGAGTTATATAGAGAAGTTGCTAACGGCAACGAAGCTCAACGATCAATCGATAGTAACTCACAAGCAGATTATCGTGTGAAACTTGAAGAGGAGCTACGTGAACTTCGTGAAAGTGAAATGTGGCAAACTGGTGCTGTGGTTCGTAAACTTAGACCTGAGAATAACTAATAAAGTTATTTGATAATTAATACACAATGTGTGTAAGTTTAAGGCATTCTCTTTAGGGGGAGTGCCTTTTTGCATTGTTCAAAGTCACCTTTCGAGTAAATGCACGTAACGCCACTCACTCCATTCCAACCTCTAGCACTACTACTTCTGATACTGTGGCTATCCTATGTTGTGGTCCTGCTAGGGCCAATCCTGAAGTTACATATACATTAGTATTGCTCTTCTTTTTGTAGCCATGAGCCACTTCAAACTTCAGAGAAGTAGCAAGATTGCCAGGAAATACCTGACCATGGTGAGTGTGCCCATACAATGCAATATCAACATTGGCTTTTGCATCCTCATTCAGATCGTAAGGTGAGTGATTTAGTAGAAAGATTGGCTTGTTTTTATCAACATTATATTTGTTAAGTAGCTGTTCGGTTGATAGTCTATCTTGAATAATCCAATCTTCTCGACCAACTACATAGAAGGAACTGTCAACAAGTACTGCCGAATCCATAAGCATCGTTATACCCGATTTGTTTAGATATTCAATCTTACTTTCTCCCTCCTTTCTATATTCATGATTCCCAGGGCAAGCATACACGCCTAGTGGAGCTTTTAGTTGCCGTAGAATGCTTCCCATATCTTGCTCAATAAGTGGCTCAAGACTAGCATCAATTATGTCGCCTACTAGAAGTATTATATCTGGGTTCTGAACATTAATAAAGTCAACCATTCTCTGTGCTTCATATTTATTTATGGTATA
>JAAYFB010000352.1 GCA_012728465.1 Proteiniphilum sp.
AATCGGGAAAGAAATTGACGAGGGCTCAATTTGCGAAGATGCGACCTGATAAAACAAAGGGGGAAACTGATGATGATTTATCTTATCAATAATCAAAATATCAAACTTATCTTTAGTCAGATTTTTGACAAACTGCAAACCAGCAAATCCACAGCCTACTACTACTATTTTTTTCATAACCTAAACAATTTGTGTGATTAATATAACAATCATGAATATAGAATGTTGAGTAAGTTTATTGTTTAATTATGAAACCGAGAAAAAGTCATGAATATGATTATCCGATGGCAAGTATATACATAAATGCTAATAAAAATGATAAGGGGAGATATATTATTAAGACAATATCTCCCCTCAAAGTAAAAATATCTATTTATATGTATTTTGAGCTTCTAATACTCAGGATTTTGAACCAAGTTGGGGTTCTTATCTAATGCACCCTGCGAAATAGGTAAGTATCTATTGTGTGGCTTGAAAGAACGAGTTTCTACTCTTTCTGTGCCTGTAATAACTGCACGCTTAAATGGATCTGACTCAGAGTAATTGATTGTTCCTTTAAATCTAAGTAAGTCACCATTCAATACTGTTTCGGCTAGCATCTTTCCACTAGTATCTTTCCAACGAAGAATATCTGCACGGCGAAGTCCCTCACCTGCTAACTCTACACCGCGTTCGCGACGAATAAGTTCTCTTAGAGTTTCTTTAGTCCCATATTTACTTTGATCGACATCAGGCATTCCTGCTCTTCTTCTAATATCATTCAATAGAGAATATACCTCATCAGAAGGACCATCAAGTTCATTAGAAGCCTCTGCATAAGTCAACAATACCTCGGCATATCTAAAAATAATAACACTTACATTAGTATTCCAAACATCTGAGTATTGAGAGCGAGGTGCTAGATACTTAGCCCAAGTTAAACCGGTTTTCGAAGCATTATCAGCATCATCAGGGAAATTCACATTTGATTTTCCTGCAATCTCTTTATCAAGAGTATTAAGAATAGAATTATTCCAATCCATCCCTGGGTATATAATAGTCATTGCCATACGTGGATCACGATTTGCAAAAGGGTGCTCAGGATCATATCCGCTGCCAGCTTCTTCTTTTAGCAAACCACTTTTCATTTCATATGCATCCACAAGGTTTTTAGTTGGCACCATTGATGACCACCCACCATCTCCATTATTATACATTGCACCAATTACCCATTGAGAGTAAAGGTTCTCGTCACGTTGGTACGAGATAATAATCTCCTTCGAGCCTTGTCCAGCTACTGTAAACAAATTCTCAAAACTCGGGTCTAGTTCATACATGTTCAAATCCATTATTGCCTGTGCAGCATCTTTTGCTCGCTTATAGTCGCCATAATATAATGCAGATCGCATTTTAATAGCAAGAGCAGTACCTTTAGCAATATATCCTTTGGCTGTAGGAGCATCATATAGTAAATCAATTGCTTCATCTATTTCTTTATAGATAAAGTTTTTCACATTTTCTTCAGTATCACGAGGTACTTGTGCCTCCTCAGCTGTTTCATAAGAATCGATAATTGGAACACCGCCATAATGCCAGTTTTTATCAAAATATTGAAATGCTCTGATAGTTTTAACCTGTCCAATCATATTGTTTTTCTTTGCTTCATCTGAAAACTCAACATTTTCAATATTAGCCAAAAAGTCATTTGTACGACGAATCATTCTAAATGAATAAAAGTTAGCAACTGCATTATTAGCTGTCATGCTACCATTTCCAATATTTCTATATCCTTCGTGAACGTGATAGTTGAAACCAAAATCTGAAGCACAGTCTAGATAAAGTAAAGTTCCGTCTCCAGTCCACCCATCATAACAGGCAACTAAGAATTTTTCTGCATCTTGCTCTGTTTTCCATGTAGTACTAGGTGACAGAGCATCATGAGGCACAGTGTCCAAGAAGTCGGCGCAAGAAGTACCTACAAATAATGCAATTACTATTATATATAATAAACGTTTCATTTTATTTTTTTATTAAATTGATAAATAATCTTTGTTAGAAACTAATATTTACACCAATAGCATGTGTCTGAGTTAAAGGGAAACTAGATGCACGCTCACTTGAAAT
>JAAYFB010000353.1 GCA_012728465.1 Proteiniphilum sp.
ATACCCAATTTGAGGTCCAATATTAATAGAGGAGTAATTTCTGCTAAGGGATAGGCCTAAATTTGCTCCATATCTCATTTTGCTTTTATCCAATCCAATAGCATTTGTGTTAGACTTAGGTTGAATAGGGCGTTTGGCATTGGTAGTTTGCTTAACATTATCGCTGCGTTGCGTATTTCTATTTATATTTCGAGAATCATTTGGCGACACACGAATTGTATCGTAAGTAATAACTTGCGCACTTGCTACAAGAGTGATGATGAGGAACGATAATACTATTGTCAATTTTCTCATAAGGAGATGTTGTTAATTGGTTTGTTTGCAAAAATACCACTTAACAAGTTAATAACAAAAGTAATATCGTTCATTATTTTATTTGATAGTTATTATTTGGCTTTCTACGGTTGGTCCATTAACAACAAGTGTCCCATCGTCTAAAATCTTCATAGTATCAATAAATGCTATTCTGTCATTGCCTGTGTCTGATGTTCTAGCATGGTAAACACAAAGCATTTGTTCATCGTTGAGTGTAAGAACCATATTGTGACCTGTACCAGTAACATTTCCTCCTTTTTCAATGTTCTTTTCAAGAACAGGGTTGTTATCTGCTTTATGGTATGGTCCTAATGGACTTTTAGATGTAGCGTAACCCACTGCATAATTGGCACCACCAAAGAAATTTGCAGAGTACATCATGTAATAAGTATCATTTTTTTTGAAAGTGTATGAGCCTTCCGTCCATCTTCTATTTATTTCTTTAGATGTTACTGATCTGCTTTCCCATTCTGCCTGTTTGTCATCCATAGTTATGGGTGGGCGTAGTAAAAGCACGGGCTCGCCAATAACATTAGTGAAATCTGGCTCTATCTCAATTCCATATATCCAGCTCTCCTCTATTTCATCAAACCATCCTTTCTCTCTTGCCCAGTCAGCAACTTCGCTTTCTACTGGATTTTTGTAGCAACAACGTGAATAGTACATAAACACTTGCCCATTTTCTTCAAAATAAAGGTTTGCATCAATTATAGGATATCCAGGATCGAAAATGGGGCCATTATTCATCTCCTTAAATGGGCCTGTCGGCTTGTCAGATACGGCCACACCTATTCTAAAGTTCTCGCCTTCATTTGTTGGGTTGTTCTTCCAATTTGCGCTATACCATAAGTAGTATTTATTATCAATTTCATATACTTCGGGTGCCCAAAAACAATCTACTGTCCACGAATCTTCAGTCGCTCCTTGGTATATTATTCCCTCATCTTTCCAATTTGATAAATCATGTGATGAGTATGCTCTGAATCCATTGATATCATTTGATGTGCCATACATATAAAACTTTCCATCGTTTGCCTCCAAGATGTATGGATCACCAAACTTTACTGATAGAGGATTTTTTATCTCCATTGATTTGAAGTTTGACTGCTGCTTATTACTACATGAGCATAATATAATTAGTGCTGTTACCAAAAAAGATATTTTCATTTTAAATATATGTTTTAAAAGAACAGTATGATTATTTATACATTAGTTTAATGAAATATACACTAGTCCTTTATTTGATTTTGATGATAATAGTTGATGACTGGAATTGCATTGACAAAAATAGGAAGATTATTTCTCTCTCAAACATTTAGTGTCCATTAAAATTGTATTTGATAAATAGATAGCCGTATAAATATTATAAATATGCCAACATTATTGAATGGTTTTTAATAGAAAAACTAAATATCTAGAACATGAGAACCATTTTTACATAATGCTACAACTCAAAGTTTCAACATCTTTTGCTGGTATTTTTTCGATCAACCCACAATGTTAAAAAATTAACTTGACTGAGACGTGAAATACCTTTAAATTTAACGTAAATAATAAATGTGCGTGTTAAATATCATTTGCAATTTGACGCTGCAAAATTACAGCGTGTTTTGCACATTCACTTTTTGCCATTTTCGTATGGCAAAGCGTAAATATCGAACCACTTTTTGAACATTTCCGTGTGGCAACGAGCAAAAGTGATAACATCTTTTATGAACTGCGAGTGAAAATGGTTAAAAGTGAATGGTTTTTCATCAATTTCTATTTTGCGGAAGCATTTTGCAAATGATAAAGTCATTTCGCCAAAAATAAATGCCATTTTGCAAACCATTTTTACTCATGCACAATTTTTTTTGTGTCAATCATATTTGACTTTTGCTCATCGCCTTTTTGGCGAGTGGCAATGTGGGTTGACTTTTGCTCGTTGTCGAAAATGCGTATAGATTATGGAATGCGTTTTAGATTACTCAACTTGTCAACAATATATACTCAACACATTGCTTCAAAATTACTTTATAACTAGTTGTAAGTCTAATTTTACTCACTAAAGTCAAGAGTTTTTATTAGATTCGACCGAAAGTGAAATAACCACCTCAGGAGTTTTTGATAGGTTTAAATAAAAAAACATAACTGAAATAAATTTCAAGCCTCAAAAAAAAATAGGTTTGGAAGTGAGGTTCTACTAATGATCGAAACAATATTCATGAAGAGAATTATTCAATTAATAAAATTATATTGCAATATTATTTTACTTAGCTAAATCTTTGAACATTTCGAATGCTTGAGTTGGGTGTAAATCTTCACATGACTTGTCCCCCTAAAATTTAGTGCGGTCATAATTATCTGTATATCAGCATTTATTTAAAAAATATTGCTATATTTACCGCACTAAGCATGTTTTTATGATGAAAATAAGAGTAGTTAAAACTGGTTCAAAGGCAAATGCAGTTCAAATAGTCCGATACAAAAACA
>JAAYFB010000354.1 GCA_012728465.1 Proteiniphilum sp.
CTATTAAGAAGTTTGTAACTGAGTCAAAAAAAGTAGTCGATGGGCAAATTCTAAATCAAATTACCAATAAAATAATAAGTGTAAATGCTGAGCCACCATAAGAGTTAAAGAAGATGATAGAGAAATTGTTCTCACCGCACTAAAAGGGACAAGTCAGGATAAGCAACCCCTTTTTTGATCTGAATAACTTTTTGTGTTCAATCATCTTTTTTAAAATTTTAATGCTAGTGTGTTTATTTGTTAGTGTACATTTTTTCTTGAGTAACTATGTTAGGTTGAATCTAATTTTACCTCTTTAAACGCTTATCGTTGTTGTATGCAAATGCGTTATTAAAAAACAATACTTGAATAACAAACCTAAATTTGAAATAACTCGATACTTATTTATTTACGTATTTTATTGGTACTCTTCTCAAAAGACAATTACAAAGATATAGTTTCGAAACCCATTGCAACTATATATAATGACATGCAAATAGTGTTTTTTGATATACTCTGTAAAAATCAAACAAGTTTTATGTTTTGGTGCTGTCTAACCACGATATTCACTAGGGGTTACTCCCACCTTTTTTTTAAAAAACGATAGGAAATACTCATACGAACTAAAATCCAGCTCGTAAGCAACTTCTTTAATGGATAAATTTGTTTCGGTTAATAGTTCTTTTGCTTTCCTCAACTTCAGTTCCTGAAAATATTGAGCAGGGGCAAAGCCGGTATATTCTTTAAACTCTTTTCGAAACCACGAGTAGCTCGTACCCAGATTGGTTGCAATTTCCTGGATGTTTATCTGTCGATGGATATTCTCATTCATTATTATTTTAGCTCTTTCAATTATCTCTCCCGAGTTGTTTAGCTCTATGGTTTTATTTTGAGAATAAGATATTACCATTCCTAATAAATGCAGTACAATTCCCGCCAAATATTGCTGATCAGTTTTCCTTTCATTTTTTGCAACTTGTATTGCTTTTGAATACAATGTAACGAACTCCTCGTTTACTCCAACATCAAGAATTTGGTTATTGGGGCTGATAAATTCGTTTTTTACCAAATCATCAATTATTGGTCCTTCAAAGCCGATGTAGTATTCATTCCACCCTGTATCATTAGATGGGCAATAGGTGTGCCACTGTCCTGGAAAGAGAAGGATGATTTGTCCTTTCATTATATTGGTTTTCTTAGTGGACTCTGAGGTAAATGTGCCTTTCCCTTTGCTAATATATAGTATTTGATATTCAGTTAATATTCTCCCCTTGCATGGATAGAAGTAATAGCTTTTTGGATGGTCAGTTGAGGGATAAATTGTATCAGGAGGGATTGGTTGAAACCCCACAGTATTAATGTTTATACCAAACAATTTATCTCGTTCGTTTACTAAAAGATATTTAAAGTCAATTCCAAAGTTATAGTACCTCATGTTTGTGTTGTTTTATTAGTAATATGCTGAATTCAAGTTTTAAATGCAACAGAATTCATATTAATAATTTGTTTAAATTTTTCGTTTGGTGTGAGGTATCCAAGTCTTTTACGAGATCTATTATTTAGATTGTTTTCAATCCATTTAATATGCTTGTTGGTTACTTCACTAAAGTCCGTACCCTTTGGGATGTACTGCCTGATAAGACCATTAGTGTTTTCATTAGCACCACGCTCCCAAGAGTGGTATGGCTTACAAAAATAGAAATTAATATCTAGTTTTTGTGCTATATCCTCGTGTTTTGCAAACTCTTTTCCATTGTCAGCCGTTATTGTGTGTATTAAGTTTTTTACTTTTCTCAATGCCCGTACTGTAATCTTTGCTACAGGGATGGCTTCTTTCACTGATAGCTTACGTATCCAGACTCTGCTTGTTACTCTATCATTAATGGTTAAAATAGCACCTTTGTGATTC
>JAAYFB010000355.1 GCA_012728465.1 Proteiniphilum sp.
ACTTGTGCGGGCTCTCTAGTTTCAATGCTCATGTAGCGAATACCAGCGCAGCTTGCTAGCAATGGTAACACTAATAGCAAAATTAGATATGAATGTTTTGGTCTCATTGATATATGTTTTGTTTTTATTTTTTTATCGATACACAAAAATAGGAATTATTTTCTCAAACTTTCATCTATCGTCTAATTATTCACATGATTGGATGTCAAACGATGGATATGGTTTAATCATTTTTTAAAGCAATACGTTGTATGTTTGGAGAGTGCTATCAATAAGTTGAGTAGTTTGTAATATTTCAATATCATAACCCCACATTAATGAATGTATTTATTAGAAAAATGAACCAATTTATACCAATATCATTGTGCGAAGATATAAACATAAACCAATCATGAAACAATTCGAAAGCAATTCGATTGGCAAACTTTTGAGAGCAAAGTAGTCAAATAATCTCTTAGTGTTTAGGTTTGATTTTAGTTAAAAAACTGATTGTTTTTGATCCAACAAAGTTGTGAATGGTCAAAGTGTAGTTTGGGAATGATAGTTTTGTGGTCTAATTCATACAAAAGATGAATGTATTTATGAAGATATTGTATCTAAATCATAAAATAATAATTGTGTTTTAATATTTAGCAACACTTTGGGGTTGAATTTCATTGGTTTTTAGGCTGAAAAAGTTGTGAATGGTAAAAGTGTAGTTTGTAAATGAAGGGTTTTTGGTCGCAGAAATCAAAAACACAAATGTTTTTTACTACAATTTGTTCCAGAAGTCCCAAATAACATATGTAATTGTGTGCTTTTTTGTCAATAAATACAAAAACACACTTGTGTTTGTTCCAAAAAAGTTGTGAATTATCAAAGTGTAGTTTGTTATTGGCTATGTTTTGATGACAAAAAGCATTATTTACAATGAGGTTTGGGAGGCAAAAGTTAAATTTAAATCAATCACAAGTGTGTTTTGGGCCATTTGAGGCACTTATTCTATTGATACATGATGATTTGTATGTTTTTGGGTCTAAATTATTAAAATATGTAATGTTGTGGACCAAGTCAAGTGGGCAATTGTTAAATCTATGTTTGGAAAACTAGGGAAAATGTGCAAGTTCGTAGAAAAAATTCATCACATTGTAGAGGACTAGGTGATGCTTAATGCTATCTTTAATTCACCTTCAGTCATTGTAATTCAATTAAAGTGATGTATTTTTGTACAACAAGATAATTTAGGATAATATACAATGATAGATTTCAATAAAGTTCCATCTCCGTGCTATGTGATGGAGGAGAGATTGCTCAGAAACAACTTGCAATTAATAAAGTCGGTAAAAGAGCGTGCTGGTGTAGAGATAATTCTTGCATTTAAGGCATTTGCACTTTGGAAGGCATTTCCTATCGTTCGCGAATATGTGGGATACTCCACTGCTAGCTCGGTGGCTGAGGCACAATTGGCTTTCGAACAGATGAGCAGTAAAGCGCATACATATGCACCGTCATACACCGATTATGATTTCCCAAAGTTCATGGAATATAGTAGCCATATTACTTTCAACTCATTGTCGCAGTTCAATCGTTTTTATCCTCAAATAGTGAAGTCGGGTAGGGACATCAAATGTGGAATAAGAATAAATCCCGAATTCTCTGTTGTAGATACCGATATGTATAATCCAAGTATGCCTGGTTCTCGACTGGGTGTAACGGCTAGCAATATGGGTGAAGATCTACCCGAAGGCGTTACGGGATTGCATTTACACAATCTGTGTGAGAATAATTCGTACGACTTAGAGAAAACCTTAGTAGAGGTGGAAAATAAGTTTGGTAAATTTCTCACTCAAATAGAGTGGCTTAATCTTGGAGGCGGTCACTTGATGACGCATAAAGACTACGATGTAGATCATCTTGTGTCATTGTTGCAACAATTTAAAGCTAAATACCCAAACCTAGAAATAATAATGGAGCCTGGCAGTGCTTTTGTTTGGCAAACGGGTGTGTTGGTGTCGGAAGTAGCTGATGTTGTTGAGAATGAAGGTCAACTCACTGCTATGCTAAATGTCTCCTTCGCTTGTCATATGCCCGATACATTGGAGATGCCTTATCAGCCTGCAATACGTGGTGCATCTTCTGAGCCAATAAAAGGTAAACCAACTTATCGTATGGGCGGAAATAGCTGCTTGAGTGGCGATTTCATGGGCGAATGGTCTTTTGACGAACCTCTGAAGGTGGGCGACAAAGTAGTGTTTGAGGATATGATTCATTACACAACTGTAAAGACTACAATGTTTAATGGTGTGTCTCACCCATCAATAGGATTGTGGACATTGGACAATGAATTAGTATTGTATCGAGAGTTTGGTTACGAGGATTATAAAAGCCGAATGAGTTAGAAAGAAGCTCACTGTTTTTCTTATGACTTAAACTTATAGCTTATATTTATAAACAAAACGTTATTTAGTATTGTTTACTAGATATTAAAACGGTATTTAATCACCGTTTATGTTTCAATTATATATTAACCCAAAAATAGACTAATTATGTCGTGGATTGTATTTATTATTATCGGAGCATTATCGGGCTGGCTAGCAGGCAAAATATTGAAAGGTAGAGGATTTGGTTTTATCACCAATACAGTTGTCGGAATTATAGGAGCTCTTCTGGGAGGCTGGTTGTTTAGTCTGCTCGGAGTGACTACTGGCAATGGCTTTATTGGAAGTCTTATAGTATCGCTAGTAGGAGCTATCGTATTTTTGTGGCTAGTATCGCTATTTAAGAAATAGCGGAAGCGCAGCTAATTTGAAAAATTAAATAATTGCTTTGCAAAGTAAAATTACTAACAAGCGTAAACGAGTCGGAGTATTCTCTGGCTCGTTTAATCCTATTCATGTAGGACATCTTGTATTGGCCAACTATATTAAAGAGTTTACAGACATTGATGAAATATGTCTCGTAGTCAGTCCTCATAATCCATTGAAGAAGGCAAACAATTTGCTGGAGGATAATATCAGACTTGAAATGACTAAAGTGGCAGTCGAAGCATTTGATGACATCAAGGTGTCTGATGTAGAGTTTGCCATGCCACGACCATCCTATACTATTAACACATTAGAAAAACTATCTTCTGACAATCCCGAAGTTGACTTCACGCTAATCATAGGTGGAGATAATTGGAATGATTTTCATTTGTGGAAAGATTATAAAAAGATAATTGATAATTATAGCATTATAATATATCCACGTTTGGGTCAGAAGATACATATTGATGAATGTCATGCAGAGAGTGTGGAGCTAGTAGATGCACCAATAGTGGAGATTTCATCTACATTTATCAGAGAGTGCATTCGCAATGGTAAAGATGTGCGTGCATTTGTGCCACCATCTACCTATGACTACATTGTTGAGCACGAACTGTATAAATAACCCCCATTTAGTGTTTTTTATGTGACGTGTCTTGATAGGCTAAGGCTTAATATTTATATTTGCACGTAGAATTAATAATTAAAAACCAATAAATTATGAAAAAGCTATACTCGTTATTAATGATTTTGGCAATGGTTGCCACGTTTTCGGCATGCAGTAAGGATGAT
>JAAYFB010000356.1 GCA_012728465.1 Proteiniphilum sp.
CGACTTTGTAAAAGGAAGACAACACGAAGAGTACCCTCACATTATCCAAGCAGGCATTTTGCTACACAGAGAGATTGACTCATTTACAGACAATCACCCCATATTTAGCGAAGCAACAGAGCTATTACGCCCTACGTTTGCTAGATACTCAGCCATAATGGTAGATATGTATTTTGATTACTGTTTGGCATCAGATTTTGAAAGGTATAGCGTCAACAAGAGCTTAGACAGTTTTTCGCGAAACTTCAATAGCACATGCATAATCAACTACAAACTATTGCCCGAAAACATAAAGAGTTTTATATTTCACTTCATTAGCACCAACAGACTAGCCAAGTATGCAAGCATGCAAGGACTTGAAGACTCTTTAAGAATTATGTCTGTAAAGAAATCAAGTGCCATACAGCCCGAACTCAGCATAGAGTTTCTGAAAAATAATGAAACCCAAATAAGAGCACTATTTAATGACTTTATGCCTCAGGTTATTAAATTTTCGGATGAGTATATCGAACAGATTTTATAGTTACTCCGTCTTATTGCGAGTCAATTTGTACACATCCTTTCTCCTATCCCTCAAGTTCTTTACACTACCAAACTGATTAAGCTCGCGAAGTAAGTCAAGATCAACATCTCCAATCAAAATCATTTCAGTATTGGGGGTAGCCTCAGCCTTTACTCCGTCGGTTGGGAAAGAAAAGTCACACGGTGTGAACACTTTAGATTGTGCATACTGTATGTCCATGTTGTGAACCTTTGGTAAGTTGCCAACACATCCAGCTATGGCCACATAGCATTCATTTTCGATAGCACGTGCTTGTGCGCAATGATTAACACGCGAAAAACCATTTTGAGTGTCCGTAAGGAAAGGAACAAAAAGAATATCCATGCCATCATCAGCCAAAAGACGAGACAGCTCAGGAAATTCCACATCGTAGCATATCAACACACCAATCTTGCCACAATCGGTATCAAAAGCTTTCAGACTATTACCTCCCTGCATCCCCCACACTCGGGCTTCATCGGGCGTAACGTGAATCTTTTCATATTTATCTACATTGCCATCACGATGACACAGATAACCAACATTATATAGACTGCCATCCTCCTTAACCTCAGGCATGCTTCCAGTTATGATATTAATATTATAAGTAATAGCAAGTTCAGTAAGCCTAGATGAAATATCCTCTGTATATTTAGCTAGCTCTCGTATGGCGTTTGCCTCCGACAGGTGATTGTACTTAGCCATTAGTGGAGCATTGAAAAACTCTGGAAAAAGTGCAAAGTCTGCATGATATCCAGACACTGCGTCAATAAAAAACTCAGCATGCTGTATCAAATCATCTAAGTCGCTAAATGGTCTCATCTGCCATTGAATTAGTCCAAGCCTCACAATGCGCTTGGGCACATTTGCCTCATAAGATGGTTCTTCGTAATAGATGTTTGTCCAACGCATTAGCACTGCGTACTCTCCTGACTCTTCATCCCCCTTAAGGTATCCACGCAAAATACGTACTGCTTGAAAGTTATTGGATATTTGAAAGTTAAGAACTGGATCATCAAGCTCTTTTAATCGCACTCGCCTGATATATTCGCGTGGCGACATCTTATCAGAATAGTTATGATAATTAGGCATCCGTCCTCCAAATACAATAGCCTTTAGGTTTAGTCTCTCACACAACTCTTTCCTATAATCATATAATCTTCGACCCAAACGAAGTCCACGATACTCTCTGCCAGTAAACACCTCTATGCCATAAAGCACATCACCTTTTGAGTCATGAGTATCGAATGTTTCATTGCCAGTTATTTGACGATAAGTGTGTTTATCTCCAAACTTATTGTAATCAACAATAATAGACAACGCACAGGCCGCTATTTTGCCATTCACCTTAATTATGGCCTGCCCTTCAGGAAAAATGGATATTAGCTTTCTAAGTTGCCCTTTTCTCCAATAAGCATTTGGCACATCACCATAAATATCTATCATCATCTCTTTCACCTCTTCAAAGTCATCCAAGCTGAGGTAGCAGAGTTCAATATTCTCTATACTACTTATGTCCATAATTATGTTAGGTTTTAATTGTTAGTTATCTGGGTGTTAGATAAGTATTAGCTCGTCAAGTAGCAGCAAGCTATTCTGCATACATTCTTAATATCTTCGCATCCTTATGTGGTCTCTCATACGAGTCAACCTCTAAGTTTGCAATTTTGTCAATTACATCCAACCCCTCAAAAACTTCACCAAACACAGTATATTCTCCATCCAGATGCCTTGCGCCACCAATTGTTGTGTATGCTTCACGCATATCATCTCTGAAAAAGAACTTGCCTGGAGCAGCTTCGTACAACGAGTCCACAACACTAAGAACAGAATCAAGCAATGCATTGTAAGCACTTGCATCTTTCGTCTTTAGCTCATTTAATTGAGGTCGATAAGGCGAATAGTGCTCTCTAATAATCTTGTTCTTTATTGGTACATTTACAGCTCTTTGAAGTGTATCAATACGCCCTTCGGTAAGTACCTTGCCGTGCACAACAAAGAATTGTGATCCATCAGACTTCTTCTGTGGGTTCACATCATCATTGCGTCGTGGTGCTGCAAGTGCTCCTTTTTTATGAAAATGATGATCGTGAAACTCGGGCATTATATCCATATCTGTTCTTCCACTTCCAACTTGTGCACCAGCTGGTGCATTTTTAGAGTCCTGAGCTCCACCTTGAATCATAAAATGCTTTAGCACTCTATAAAAAAGAGTTCCATCGAAATAGCCATCTTTTACTAGTTTAAGAAAATGATTGCTATGATTAGGAGTATCATCATAAAGAATGGCCTTCATTGTGCCATAGTTCGTTTCGATTACGATAGTTGGATATTTTGTTTGAGCCGAAATGCACAAACTAAATAGAATAGACGTGATGAGTAAAATAATTTTTTTCATAAAATAAATCTTTAGGTTATTAAATCTCGATTAGCAACGGACTGTGCATTAATTTGGAGCCTTCTTGAAAATATAGAATGCAATAAAAACAAACACTATATTAGGTATCCATGCTGCCAGCATGGGGCTCATGTTACCCTTCACTGCAAAAGAGGAGCTAACTGTCATAAACAATATGTACCCCATACTTAGCACCAAGCCAATCCCTATATTGAGACCCATTCCCCCTTTCACTTTTCTGGCAGAGAGGGAGGCCCCAATTATTGTAAGAATAAATGCTGAGAATACTGATGCAAAACGTGAGTGATACTCAATTTCAAAAGCCTGTATATTACCCAACCCACGTTCTCGTTGACTTTTCACGTGCCTTTTGAGTTGCGGATTTGTCATCATCTGCTGATCATACTTAGCTACAATAAAATCATTTGGAATAACCTGAATTATAGTGTCTATTGATTCACCTTTAGTAATGGTCTCCTTCAATCCGTCAAACTCTCGCACTTCATAATCCTTTATTGTCCAATGATACAAAGAATCATACACAATCGAACGAGCAGTTAGTCTAGAAACAAGAGCACGACCATCAAATTGATCAATCGAGAAATTACGGCCAGTATTACTTCCCATATCGAAGCTTTCGAAATATATATTCGTATTCTTAGAAACTTTAAATTGGATATCTCTATCGCCTGTCTTCTTTCTATCTGGATTAACATAAGTCTGCTCAAAATCGATACGTGTTTCATTTGCAGGTGGAATAATGTATCCACTCATCACAAATGAGAATAAAGCAATTATCGCAGCTGAAATCATATATGGTCTTAACAATCGCGTAAAGCCTATCCCGTTAGATAATATAGCAATCACCTCAGAGTTGGAGGCAAGCTTAGATGTAAAGAATATTACAGCAATAAAAATAAATAGAGGACTAAATAGGTTGGCGTAATATGGTATGAAATTAAGATAATAGTCAAAAACTATTGCCTTAAGAGGCGCATTGTTGCTCATAAACTTATCTATCTTTTCGTTGATATCAAATACCACCGAAATAG
Organism: Proteiniphilum sp.; assembly: GCA_012728465.1. Classification (GTDB taxonomy): domain Bacteria; phylum Bacteroidota; class Bacteroidia; order Bacteroidales; family Dysgonomonadaceae; genus Petrimonas. Next base: position 3,992 of record JAAYFB010000356.1, read on the forward strand.
ACAAAATCAGAGCAATCATAAAGATAAACGTCCCCAAGAACTTCTTTATGATATACATATCTATTTTTGTCAATCCTATCTTCTTCATCACCTATGTTTATTTATTTACAGCCTTCGTGTAACTCTCTCTATCATCATCGGCTTCCAAGTGTGAAAATCTCCTTCAATAATATGTTTACGTGCCTCTTGCACTAACCATAAATAAAATGCGAGATTATGAATTGATGCAATCTGCAAGCCTAGTAATTCATTAGCTGTTATCAAGTGTCTCAAATATGCCTTGCTATACAAAGTATCCACAAATGATGCTCCATCCTCCTCGATTGGAGAGAAGTCATTCTTCCATCGCTCATTTCGCATATTCATCACACCATTCTTTGTAAATATCTGACCGTTGCGTCCATTACGTGTAGGCATAATGCAGTCAAACATATCCACACCTCTATCTATTGCTTCAAGCAAGTTTGCTGGAGTACCTACCCCCATCAAGTAGCGAGGCTTATCTTTAGGTAGTATTTCATTAACCAGCTCAATCATGTCGTACATCACCTCAGTTGGTTCGCCCACCGCTAAACCACCAATAGCATTGCCGTCAGCACCTTTTTCGGCCACATTTTCGGCTGCCCTACGTCGCAAGTCAGGATACACACACCCTTGCACTATCGGGAACAAAGTTTGCCTATATCCATAGAGAGCATCTGTTTCATTAAATCTTTTAATACACCTATCTAGCCATCGCTCAGTAAGCCCCAAAGACTTTTTGGCATATTCATAATCGGCATCTCCTGGAGTACACTCATCAAAAGCCATTATTATGTCAGCTCCGATGACTCTTTGAATGTCCATAACCCTTTCAGGAGTAAAAAAATGCTTCGA
>JAAYFB010000357.1 GCA_012728465.1 Proteiniphilum sp.
AAAATGGCAAAAAGTGAATGTGGAAAACACGTTGTCATTTGACAACGTCAAATTGCAAATGATATTTAACACGCACATTTATTATTTACGTTAAATTTAGATGTATTTCACATCTCGATTAAGTTAATTTTTTAACATTGTGGTTTTGGTCAAAAAAATACCAGCAAAAGGAGAGATTGACTGAGATACTCTTTGTGCTTTCATTGCTGTGTGAGTATATTTAATGCAACAACAAGTATAGGTGAAATATTACTCATGGCAAAGCTATTGATTTGATGTCTCATGTCAGTAATTTCCCAGTTATATAAGTTATAGCTCGGCATCATTAAAAGGTGCTTGTTACTTGCACGATGATAACTATGAAATGATTGTATGAATTAAAGTGATAAAATGCTACATAAAAGTGTAGGATAAAACTATTTTTTGTAATTTTGTCCCACGTTGTTCAGTAGAGTCAATGCATATTTGTATATCGTTTGATTGTTAGGTAGATAAATACAAGAAGGACCGAATGACTAATAGAGTAAATTAGATAATAAAATAGATATCACATTATATATTTCAATCTAAATGGATAAATCAATCAAAAAAGTTATTTTACTAGGGTCGGGTGCTCTTAAGATAGGGCAGGCCGGAGAGTTTGACTATTCGGGGTCGCAAGCGTTGAAGGCTCTTAGAGAAGAGGGCATCGAGACGGTTCTCATAAACCCTAATATTGCAACAGTACAAACCTCAGAGGGCGTAGCGGATACAGTTTATTTTCTTCCGATTACGCCCTTTTTTGTGGAAAAGGTTATAAAGAAAGAGAAGCCTGATGGAATTTTATTGGCATTTGGTGGCCAAACGGCTCTTAACTGTGGCACAGAACTATACGAGTCAGGTATATTAGAAAAATATGATGTGAAGGTTCTCGGTACTTCTGTAGAGGCTATCATGGTGACAGAAGATAGAGACCTATTTGTAAAGAAACTAGATGAGATTGGGGCTAAAACTCCCATTTCGCAAGCTGTGGAAAGTATGGAAGATGCTCTTAAGGCTGCATACGAAATAGGTTTCCCCGTAATGGTTCGTTCGGCCTACACTCTTGGAGGTATGGGCTCTGGCATAAGTGATAATGAAAAGGACTTTAGAAAGCTTTGCGAAAATGCTTTCTCATTCTCAAAACAAATTCTTGTTGAAGAGAGCTTGAAAGGATGGAAGGAGATAGAGTTTGAGGTTATTCGCGACAAGAACGATCACTGCTTCACCGTTGTGCCAATGGAAAACTTCGACCCACTGGGCATTCACACCGGTGAAAGTATTGTGGTTGCTCCAATTATTACTCTTACCGACGATCAGATAAAATTGTTGGAAGATGTAGCAGCACGAGTAGTGCGTCACATTGGTATAGTGGGAGAGTGCAACATTCAATATGGTTTTAATGTTGAGACTAATGACTACCGCATTATTGAAATTAATGCTCGTTTGAGCCGTTCGTCAGCCCTAGCTTCTAAAGCATCCGGATATCCACTAGCCTTTGTTGCAACAAAACTTGCTTTAGGCTACACACTTGATCAAATTGGTGAGATGGGAACACCATACTCGGCATACAAAGCACCAGAGCTTGACTACATGATTGTGAAAATACCTCGTTGGGACTTAACTAAGTTCGATGGAGTAAGTCGCGAAATAGGTTCATCAATGAAGTCTGTTGGTGAAATTATGTCGGTAGGGCAATCGTTCGAAGAGATTATCCAAAAAGGATTAAGAATGATTGGGCAAGGCATGCATGGTTTTGTAGGAAATAAAAATATAGAGTTTGGAGATATTGATAGTGCACTGTCTAACCCTACAGACTTGCGTATTTTTGCTATAGCAGCAGCATTCGAGAATGGTTATACAGTTGACCAAATCGAAGATCTTACCAAAATAGATAAATGGTTCCTCGAAAAACTAGAGAACATATATAAATACACTAAGGTGTTGAGTGGGTATGAAACTATCGACTCACTACCTGCAGAAGTTTTAGCAGAGGCTAAGCGACTTGGATTCTCTGACTTCCAAATTGCTAGATACGTAGAAAATCCTGAAGGGAACTTAGAGAAAGAGCTTCTAGAGGTGCGTAGCAGACGTAAAGATTTTGGAATTGTTCCAAAAGCACGTCGTATTAAAGCTATTGCATCAGAAAACCCAGAGGATACTAACTATCTATTCCTTACTTATGGTGAGGGAGAGGAGTTTGTTCCTAAAGAAACTGGAAAGCAGTCTGTTATCGTGATGGGGTCGGGTGCTTATCGTATCGGCTCGTCGGTTGAGTTTGACTGGTGTTCGGTAAATGCAGTACAAACAGCACGCGACTTGGGCTACGAGTCTGTAATGATTAATTACAACCCCGAGACAGTTTCTACCGACTATGATATGTGCGACAAGCTTTATTTTGATGAGCTTACCTTTGAGCGTACTCTTGACGTTGCCGATATTGAGACACCAAAGGGTGTAATAGTTTCAATGGGTGGACAGATACCGAACAATATGGC
>JAAYFB010000358.1 GCA_012728465.1 Proteiniphilum sp.
ATGTATTGTTGTGTAAAAAATATACACACAACAAATATAGCTTGTTATTGCTATTCTGCAAAATGAAATAACATATTCCCACAGTAGAGGTAAGTGTATGAGCCTATTCATTCATGATGTTATAACATGTCTGTTTCCGCTTACTTATACTCCTTTTGTTTTATCCCAATTGCATTGCTGACAAAATAGCAACACACTTATCACAAACCACACTAACCTTAAAATAAAAGACAAACAATCGAGCTAGAGCAAACTCACACACAATAATTAAGATTTATAGAGAAGTGTGGTTGTGTTTTGGTTGATTCCATTTGGAATAACAGTCAAGTCATAATCGCAATCATTAAATAACTACTAAAAAGCAACAGATACCACCTTGGAAGGAAGACCTTAAACCTTTTCACTTCCATACCCACTCATTCTCATTTAAATAGACTACCTTTGTTGACTTATTATAAAATATACCCGAGATATTTCTGGCAGATGATGCTAGGATGGGATTAAAAAAACAAATATGCAATTTGAAGAATTAAAAATAGTAGAGCCAATATTGAAGGCTCTAAAAGAAGAAGAATATACATCACCTACATCTATACAAGAAAAAGCCATTCCATTGATATTAAACAGAAACGACGTGCTAGGTAGTGCCCAAACAGGCACTGGAAAGACGGCGGCATTTGCCATACCCATCATTCAACACCTATACTTGGATAAGCAACAGAGCAACAGACCACGCAAAATAAATGCTTTAATAATAACGCCCACTCGTGAACTAGCTATACAAATTGGAGAAAGTTTTTCTACCTACGGCAAATATACAGATTTGAAAAATACCGTGATATTTGGAGGAGTGAAGCAGACTAACCAAGTGAATAGACTAAAAAGTGGTGTAGATATACTTGTAGCAACTCCAGGACGTCTTCTTGACTTGATGAATCAGGGTATTATCAATCTAAAAGACATTGAATACTTTGTGCTTGACGAAGCTGACAATATGCTTGATATGGGATTTATACACGACATCAAAAAGATAATAGCTAAGCTACCCACTAAGCGCCAATCGCTATTCTTTTCGGCTACTATGCCCGACAATATCGTAGCCCTATCTAGAACGATACTTAAAAACCCAACGAAGGTTGACGTAGCACCCATATCATCTACTGCTGAAACCATTCAGCAATATATCTATTACACCAACAAATCAAGTAAACTAGAGTTACTTAATTATATACTTGAAGATAAAGAAATTGATCAAGTACTGCTATTTGCTAGAACAAAACATGGTGCCGACAGAATAACAAGAAGCTTGAGCAAAAAGAAGATTAGCTCGTCAGCCATTCATGGCAATAAGTCGCAAAACACAAGACAAAAAGCTCTGCAAGACTTCAAGGAAGGCAAAACAAGAGTTCTAGTAGCTACTGACATTGCTGCCCGAGGCATTGATATTGACAAACTGAAGTATGTCATCAACTACGAAATTCCAAATATTGCCGAAACATACGTACATAGAATAGGACGTGGAGGTCGTGCAGGCGAAGAAGGAATATCTATCTCAATATGCGAACCCGAAGAGAATGCATACATAAAAGAAATAGAAAAGCTGATCAATAAAAAGATTGAGGTGATAGAGGACAACCCATTCCCTCAAACTGAAAACCCAATGAACAAACAGGAGAAACAAGAGTTTGAAAAAGAAAAGAACAAACGCAAACAGGAGTTTTTTGCTGCAAGAAAGAAAAACAAAGAAGGCGAATCAAAAGTAAACAGGAGAAATAAGAAGTAGGCTTTAAACGTAACGCAGAAAAATAACGATAAAGAAACAAAGCAAATGGAGAACAATAATAACATAAAACTTATTCTCGACAAATTCGAAATAGAGTCGCTAAACCCCATGCAAATGGAGGCTTACGACACTATTCAGAAGAGGAAAGATGTAGTACTGCTCTCTCCCACGGGAACGGGAAAGACGCTAGCTTTTCTTTTGCCCCTACTCGACACAATTGATGCTGATTGCAAAGAGATTCAAGTGCTCGTTCTTGTCCCCTCGCGCGAGCTAGCACAGCAGATAGAGCAAGTAGCCTTAAAGATGGGCTCAGGTCTCAAAATTAATGCTGTATATGGTGGACGCTCGGGCATGCAAGACAGACAAGACTTGAGGCATCGCCCCTCCATTCTCATTGGCACACCAGGGCGAGTAGCTGACAGAATGCGAAGAGATAACTTTTCGTTAGAATATATACACACCCTTGTGCTCGATGAGTTTGACAAATCACTTGAGATAGGGTTTGAAGATGAGATGTCGGAAATAATTGAGTCACTACCTAGCATAAGGCAAAGAGTGCTCACTTCTGCCACAAGCGAACCCAACATACCTGCATTCGTTGGTTTGCGCCATCCTATCTACATCCAACACCTTCCGGAAGAGGAGTCTAAACTAAAGGTTAAAGTTATCCTCTCGCCCGAAAAAGATAAACTTGACACACTCAAACGCACTCTTGCTCACATTGGAGATAAGCCTGGAATTATATTTTGTAGTTTCAGAGATGCACTTGATAGAATAAGTGAATCATTGACTGATAGTAACATCCCACACGAATGCTTTCATGGTGGCATGGAGCAAATAGATAGAGAGCGTGCATTGATAAAGTTTAGGAACGGAACCAGCAATCTACTTTTAGCTACAGACCTAGCTGCACGTGGGCTTGACATTCCCGAAATAGAGTTTATTATTCACTACCACCTCCCACCACACGAAAAGGAGTTTATACATCGCAATGGCCGAACTGCTCGTATGAATAGAAATGGTGCTGCATACGTATTGCATTGGGAAGAAGAAGAGATGCCCGAGTTCATAAAAGAGACAAATCCCGAATGCTTAAATGCTGCAGATTTGCAAAAAGCATCACACCAAACCACAATGAAGTGGAAAACAATATACATAACCGGAGGTAGAAGAGACAAAATATCAAAAGGTGATGTTGCTGGATTATTTTTGAAACAGGGCGGAATAGATAAAAATCAGTTAGGCACTATTGAGGTTACACAAAACTGCACATACGTCGGTGTGCATGCTGATGTTGCCAATAAAATTGTATCTAAGCTTAATAACTCAAAGCTTAAGAAAAAGAAAGTGAGGGTTAGTGTTGTGTAATGCAATCAACTAGTTTATAGTCATAAGTAAGTATTAAAACAAAAGCACCACCTACATAATGCAGATGGTGCTTTATTTTTCAGATAGTATCTATGCTCTTAATTATTTGATAGATATGAAGAAATACCTTCTTGAGTAGCAATTAGACCTTTCTTTCCTTTACTCCAGTTTGCAGGGCAAACTTCGCCGTTCTCTTCTGTAAACTGTAGTGCATCGATAACTCTAAGAGCCTCGTCAACGCTACGGCCAAGAGGCATATCGTTAACTACTTGGTGACGAACTACACCCTCTTTGTCAATTAAGAATAGTCCTCTATAAGCTTGTGGCGTGCCATTGAATACAAGAGCACCCTCTTCGCTATAATCGTATTCACCTGCAAGCACATCATAATCCATTGCGATAGTCATTGCTTGATCAGCAACTATCGGATATGTTACACCTTGAATACCACCATCGTTTTGGTGTGTGTTCAACCACTTCCAGTGAGAGAAAGCTGAATCTGTTGAACAACCTACAACTACTGTGTCTCTTGAATCAAACTCTTTGATTTTATCTTGGAAAGCTATCAATTCTGTTGGGCACACAAATGTGAAATCCGCTGGATAGAAAAAGAATAATACATATTTCTTTCCTACATATTGTTCTAGAGAAAAGTTCTCTGCAATTTCAACTCCATTAAGCACTACAGGTGCATTAAACACAGGTGCTTTTTTACCTACTAATACTGCCATGATCTTTATTATTAATATTGTTATAAAAAAATTATACTGCAAAGATACAGTTCTAAAATATAATAGCCCGAATAAAACTGCAACGATATAGTATAAATTATATCTATCCTAATATACAAACCATCATACAACTAAATCAATAACATATTTTTAACATGCGCAAATGATACATTTTCAGTTTTAATAGTTACTTTTGCATGCAATAAAATTTTAAAACTTATCAGTTATGTCATTTATTGCAAATAGAATCACAACGGAAGGGTTGACATTCGACGACCTCCTTTTAGTTCCAGGATATTCCGAAGTTCTTCCACGCGACGTTGACCTATCCACTCATTTCACACGAAACATCAAACTTAATATCCCAATGGTATCAGCAGCAATGGACACTGTTACTGAAACCACAATGGCTATTGCTATTGCTCGTGAAGGAGGCATAGGCGTAATCCACAAAAACATGTCGATTGAGGATCAAGCTAAACAAGTGCAAATTGTAAAACGATCTGAAAATGGAATGATCGTAAACCCGATCAGTATCCAACCACACAAAACTGTTGCAAATGCATTAGCAATGATGGCAGAATATAAGATTGGTGGTATTCCCGTTGTTAAAGAAGATATGACTTTAGTGGGAATTGTCACTAACCGAGACCTACGTTTTGAGAAAGACATGAATAAGGTAATCGAAGATGTTATGACAAAAGATAACCTTATTACTACCAATCAAGAGACTACTGATTTGAATGCTGCATCTGAAATTTTACAGCAACATAAAATAGAGAAACTTCCAGTAGTAGATAAAAACTACAAATTGGTTGGACTTATCACATATAAAGATATAACTAAAGCAAAAGACAAGCCATTTGCAGCTAAAGATGAGCAAGGTCGCTTACGTGTAGCTGCGGCAATTGGTGTAACCTTCGACTCCGTAGAGCGAGCCACTGCACTAGTAGAAGCAGGGGTAGATGCCCTAATTATTGATACTGCACACGGACACTCGAAAGGTGTTGCAGATATGCTACGCAAAATTAAGGGGCTTTTCCCACAAATAGACATCGTGGTAGGCAACATTGCTACTGGCGAAGCTGCTAAATTTTTAGTTGAAGCAGGTGCTGATGCTGTTAAAGTAGGCATTGGTCCAGGCTCCATCTGTACTACTCGTGTAATTGCTGGTGTAGGTGTTCCACAAATCTCAGCAATCAACGATGTTTACGAAGCTCTTAAAGGCACAGGAGTTCCTATCATTGCCGATGGTGGTCTTAGATATTCAGGAGACATCGTTAAAGCACTTGCTGCTGGAGGCTCATCTGTGATGATGGGCTCACTTCTTGCAGGAACAGAGGAATCTCCAGGCGAAACAATTATATTTAGCGGACGTAAGTTTAAAACCTATAGAGGAATGGGCTCTCTTGCAGCCATGCAAGATGGATCCAAAGATAGATACTTCCAAGATGTGGAAGATGATATCAAGAAGCTAGTTCCAGAGGGAATCGAAGCTAGAGTACCATACAAAGGTACACTTCAAGAGGTAATATATCAAATGGTTGGTGGACTTCGTGCAGGTATGGGATATTGTGGTGCTCCACGTATCGAAGATCTTCACCATGCTAAATTCACACGAATTACTGCCGCAGGTTTCGTAGAAAATCACCCACACGGTGTGATGATCACTAGAGAGGCACCTAACTATAGTAGGGGCAAGGAGTAGTTAAGAAGCAATTTTCTACAATAATATATTAGGAAGACTCACTTCAGAAATGAAGTGGGTCTTTTATATTCTAAACTTAAATCATATCAACACTATAAAAAGTAACATTGTATTTATTGCCATCTTTGGCAGCTGCTAGGTATTCCTTAAGATCTGAATCACTTCGTAACTTATTATTATTCAGAATAATTGGCACATGCACAATAGTGTTTAGAACAGAGGTATCAAGAAGTTATTCCAGTTGAGTTTTATTCATCCAAACATTTCCATCATTAGTCATTAACAATACAGATGCTTTGCCATCAACTGTATTGTTAATCTTTATATCCTGATTCATACTACTTACTTTTCTAAGATATTAGTTCATCTATCTAGTACGGTGCAAATACTGCAATATTCTATATTTTGCCAATGGCACATTTATAATATTAAGCACAAACACACCAATAACTAACCACGCAAACCTCAAACTAAATGGTTTTGCCCCAATCGCAAACCACATTGATAAGAAAC
>JAAYFB010000060.1 GCA_012728465.1 Proteiniphilum sp.
CATCTACGGGCAAGCTAGCCACTGTGTAGAATGCACCCATGGGTGTTGGTGCTTTTACTCCTGGAATTTTATTTAGTTTTTCGATAAGGAAATCACGTCTGTTTCGATACTCCTCAAAGTTTGTTTGCATATATTTCTCGTCAACTTGAAGTGAGGCGTTAGCAACAATCTGTCCGATAAGTGGTGGGCTAAGACGTGCTTGGCAAAACTTCATCACCGTTTCGTGTACCTTCTTGTTTTTTGTAATGAGGCACCCAATTCTAATTCCACATTCGCTATATCTCTTCGACACGGAGTCGATAAGAACTACATTGTCTTCAACACCCTCTAGATGACATGCCGAGATGTAGGGGGCATCGCTATATATAAATTCTCTGTAAACCTCGTCTGAGAAAAGAAATAGGTTGTATTTGATTACTAGTTTGCGAATTTTTTCCATCTCATCAGCAGTATAAACATAGCCTGTAGGGTTGTTTGGATTGCAGATAAGAATCCCCTTAGTTTTAGGAGTTATTAGGTTTTCGAGTTCGCCAAATGAGGGTAGTTTGAATCCCGTCTCTATGCTTGTTGGAATAGTTTTTATTATTGCGCCCGCCGAAACAGCAAAAGCCATATAATTGGCATAAGCTGGCTCCGATACTAGAATTTCATCACCAGGGTTTAAGCAGGCCATAAATGCGTATAGCACAGCTTCCGAACCTCCTGCCGTAACTATGATTTGGTCTGGTGATAGTTTTATATCAAAACTATCATAATACTTCACAAGATTCTCTCGATAAAAAAGATAGCCATCGCTAGGACTATATTCTAAAGTTGTTCTATCAATAGATTTTATTGCATCTAGTGCTACTTGCGGGGTAGGTAAATCGGGCTGCCCGATATTAAGATGATATACTTTTACACCTCTAGCTTTAGCTTTATCCGACAGAGGTGCTAGTTTTCTAATTGGAGAAGCGGGCATTTGTAATCCCCTCTCTGATATTTGTGGCATATTCACAATTGATTTTTAAATAAGCAAATTATTATGTTTTAAGCAAAACAAGTAGCAAAGGTAGCAAATTTGGGCTATTATTATGTTATTATGTAAATATTTGCGCCATATTAATGTCGAATAATTATTGACAACCATTTTCGGCTATTGTTGCTTTCTTCCAAAATCAGCGGGTATCTCACCCCAATTGTCTGTATCCCACTTAATAATTTTATTACTCCAATCATTATTTAGCAACCATCTATTTGCACGGGCTATTACCTCAAATAGATTGGCATTTTTGTCATTCTTTTCCAGTTTTGAGTTGCATTGTCTTTTTCTAATCCAAGCTATTGCAGTTACGCTGTCGGTATAGATTGGTATGTTGCTACCTTGTTGCTTTAGCATAGCTAGTGCATACACAATAGCAAGAAACTCGCCAATATTGTTTGTGCCTTCTTGATATGGGCCGTCGTGAAATATTTGTTTGCCATCTGCAGTGTAAACTCCACGATATTCCATAACTCCAGGATTGCCACTACAAGCTGCATCCACAGCAATGCTATCTTGTATTATTTCGGGAATGTTTTTATATGAAATCTTAGGTGCCTCAATCTTTTGCTTGTCAGGTCCCATATATTTCCAAGGATTATCATTGTATGCTTTTTCGGCTATTTCCCTAGTTGGGAATGATTTGTATATTGCCTGCTCGTAACCATTCACTTGAGCTTTACATTTATTCCACGAGTCGTAAACACCAGGCGTGTGACCTTTCCACACAACATAAAACTTTGTATTACTCTTACCCATTCTTACATTGAATCTAAAACAATAGGAGCCATATCATCATTATCAAAGTGCTTTGTCTCTTCGATCGTTATGATGCTATCAACAATAAACTCAGAGTATCCACGCCACGGAAGTGGAGCGAAGTATTCTTTGTAGTGTAGTTGAACAAACTTTCCGCTAGATAGCATAAGCTTTTCGGCAATCTCTTTACTAGCAACTGAGAACTCAAATTGATTTGATTGTAATCCTCCAGGTTTATCGGCCCTAAACCCAGTTTGAATAAGTTTGCCCTCGTAAGTCTTAAAAACTATGCCTTTATACACCATGTAATTTAGTTCTCCCGATTTCACACCAGTGCCAAACACATAGTAGTATCTTATATACACAAACAAAGATAGTGATACTAATGCTATAGCAATCAGCCATGCAAGCCACTTTTTGCCTCTTTTTCTTCTAGGTCTGAGATCATTCATGAGTTATATTATTAATGAATTTGAATTCAAAGATAAACATTTTTTTATATATTTATCACTATTAATTGCAAGCTGTTTTATCACAATTGACCTATCTTTGCGAATATGTAATCACAAATTAAATTAAAAACAAAAAGACATTATGAAGAAGTTAACTTTGATGGTGGCATTATTTATTGCATCACTATCGCTTTATTCACAAGATAAGGCATACACATTCACTGTAGTAAAAGAAAATCCAATTACATCTATCAAAAACCAAGCAAATTCAGGAACATGCTGGAGCTTTTCGGGGCTAAGCATGATTGAGTCTGAAATTATAAGAATGGGAAAAGGTTCTCACGACTTGTCTGAAATGTATATTGTAAGAAGAAACTATGAAGACCAAGCTGATAAGTTTGTGCGTCTGCATGGTATCCTTAATTTTTCTGCTGGTGGTTCGTTTGCTGATGTAGTAGAGACATTGGATGATTATGGACTAGTTCCAGATGCAGCCTATACAGGATTGATTCATGGACAAGAAAATCACAATCATGGTGAGATGGACAAGGCTTTAAGTGGATATGTTAA
>JAAYFB010000359.1 GCA_012728465.1 Proteiniphilum sp.
ATTCCTGATGATAGGGGTAAATGATATAGCACGCGATACATCAATAGATAGTGTAGCGGTGGGGATTGAAAGAATTATTGATAAAATAAAAGTAGATTCACCCAGAACTAAGATATACGTTCAAAGCATTTTGCCTTTGAATGAAGATGCAGAGATGTTTCTATCTCATACCAAACGATATTTAGAGATTCCTTTGCTAAATAAAACTATTGAAAAAATAGCACACGAAAAGTGTGTAACATATATTGATGTGTATTCATCACTTGTGATACCCAATACAGAAAAACTAGATTTGCAATACTCAAATGATGGCTTACATCTTTTGGGTACAGGATACTTGAAATGGGCTGATATATTAAAACCTTATATTGAAGAATAAAAATAAAGTGAAATGAAAAAAATATTAGTACTTGTATATTTTATATTTGTAAATTTCTATATATTCGCAAACCCTATTAGGGTATCTTGTGTGGGTAATAGTATTACATACGGATATTTATTGGAAGACAGAAATAAAAATGCATATCCATATCAACTACAAAGAATGTTGGGTTCTGAGTACGAAGTTAGGAACTTTGGTCATTCAGGAGCAACATTGCTAAATAAAGGACATAGACCATATATCAAAACAGAAGAGTATAAGCAAGCATTGGAGTTTGCAGGTGATATTGTGGTGATTCACTTGGGTATTAATGACACAGATCCACGTAATTGGCCCAATTTTAGAGATAGCTTTGTGAAAGATTATATTGAATTGATAGGGTCTTTTAGAGAGGTCAATTCTAAGGCTAGGATTATGGTTGCTCGTATGACACCACTTTCGGATCGTCATCCTAGATTTGAGTCGGGTACACGTGATTGGCATATGGATATACAAGATGCAATAGAGACAATTGCAGGAGTAAGCGGTGCTCAATTGATAGATTTTTATGAGCCACTATATCCATATAGCCATATGCTACATGATGCAGTACATCCCGATAAAGATGGGGCTACTATATTGGCAAAGACAGTTTATTCATCTATCACAGGTGATTTTGGTGGCTTACAAATGGCTAAAATATATAGTGATAATATGGTGATGCAACGTGGCATTCCTTTCGAAATATCAGGTATAGCTAATAATGGTGAAAAGATATCTGTAGAGATTGGTGAACAGAACATCTCTACCATTACGGCTAAAAATGGTAAATGGAGTGTATCAGTTAAGCCTCTTAAAGTTGGCAAGCCTTTTTCTCTAAAGATTAAGTCGCCAACAAATACTTTAGAGTACAATAATGTCCTAGCTGGAGAGGTTTGGCTTGCATCAGGACAGTCCAATATGGAGTTTGAATTGAAAAAATCATATAATGCCAAAGAGACGATAACTGAATCTAATAACTCACAGATACGCTTTTTTGACATGAAGGCCAGATGGCGTACCGATAATGTAACATGGAGCGAAAGCGCTTTAGACTCAATTAATCAATTGCACTATCTAGCAGATACAAGTTGGAAAGAGAGTACTGAGGCAACAGCATCACGTTTTTCGGCAGTTGCATATCATTTTGCTCAAATGCTTCAAGATAGTTTACAAGTGCCAGTAGGTGTAATTTGCAATGCCGTAGGTGGTACCAATACTGAGTCGTGGATTAATAGACAAGACTTGGAGCGTGAGTTTCCAGCAATACAAAGAAATTGGTTGGACAATGACTTTATTCAAAATTGGGCACGTGGCAGAGCTAAAAAGAATATGGGCAAAGATAGAAAATCCCTTCAGCGGCATCCATACGAGCCAGGATATATGTATGATGCAGGTATTAGACCACTATCAGCATTTCCTATTGCAGGTGTGATATGGTATCAAGGAGAGTCGAACGCTCACAATAAAGATGCACACTATAAATTATTTAATATGTTAATTAATAGCTGGCGTAAGACATGGAACAATGAAGACATGCCTTTTTATTTTGTTCAATTGTCAAGTATTGATCGTCCATCATGGCCATGGTTCAGAGATAGTCAGAGGAGGTTAGCTAAAGAGATTTCTAATTCAGGTATGGTAGTCTCTAGTGATGTTGGTGATTCCTTGGATGTACACCCCATATATAAACAAGAAGTAGGTGAGCGATTAGGGAAATTAGCATTAAATAAAACATATTTTAAAAGTAATATTACACCATCTGGTCCTCTATTTAAAAATATTAATGTAGTAGGAGCAGAGGTAGAGATAGTATTTGATTATGCCGATGGGCTTACTACCTCTGACGGTAATGAGCCAATCACATTTGAAGTAGCCGAACACAAAGGGTTGTTTTATTCAGCAGAGGCTACAATTGTAGATAATAAGGTGGTGCTGTCGTCTCCAGAGGTATCAAAACCTAAATATGTGAGGTATGGTTGGCAACCATTTACTAACGCCAATTTAGTAAACGGAGCGGGCTTACCTGCTTCTACATTCACAACAGAAGAGTAAAGAAATAACAATTTAAAAAAATATAGAATATGAAATTCGAGAAAATCAGTGGTCTTATCAATGCACCATTCACCCCATTTGATAAAAATGGCGAGGTGAACCTACAGCCAATTGAGGCTTATGCCAAAATGTTACAAAACAATGGCATTCAAGGAGTATTTATTAATGGTTCTTCGGGTGAAGGGTATATGCTTACAGAAGAGGAGCGTATGATTCTTGCAGAGGAGTGGATGCGTGTCTCACCTAAAGATTTCAAAGTAATCGTGCACGTAGGTAGCACATGCGTAAAGCAGAGTAATAAACTAGCAGCACATGCTCAAGAGATTGGTGCATTTGGTGTAGGTGCAATGGCTTCTCCGTTCCCAAAAGCAGGACGTGTTGAAGAATTAGTGAAGTATTGTGAGGAGATAGCTTGTGGGGCACCTGACTTGCCGTTCTACTTTTACCACATTCCAGCCCTTAGCGGTGTGTTTTTGCCAATGCTCCCTTTCCTAGAAGCGGTAGATGGCCGAATCCCTAACTTTGCAGGAATCAAATATACATTTGAGAGCATCTACGAATACAATCAATGCATGCTTTACAAAGATGGTAAGTTTGATATGCTACACGGACAAGACGAAACTATTCTTCCAGCACTTGCTATGGGTGGAGCTAAAGGTGGTATTGGTGGTACTACAAACTACAATGGTCGTGAGCTTGTAGGAATCATCGAAGCTTGGAATAATGATGATCTTGAAACTGCAAGAGAGAAACAAAACTTCTCGCAAGATGTGATTAATGTAATTGTAAATTACAGAGGTAACATAGTAGGTGGTAAGCGTATTATGAAACTAATTGGCTTGGATTTAGGTGAAAACCGTACTCCATTCCGTAATATGACTGATGCCGAAGAGGCTTCAATGAAGAAAGAGCTTGAAGCTATTAACTTCTTTGAGCGTTGCAACCAGTTTTAAGATAGAAATAACATTATAAGTAAATTAGAAATGCTTTCTTTAGAAAATAAAAAATATATTAAAGAGTGGGCTGATCGTTACAAGACTGATCTTACTGAAGACATTCTTCCTTTCTGGCTCAATCATGGGTTAGATAAGGTTAATGGTGGTTTCTACACATGCGTTGATCGTGATGGCACACTTATGGATAGCACTAAATCGGTTTGGTTTCAGGGGCGTGCTGGTTTCATTTTTGCTTATACCTACAATCAAATAGAGCAAAGACCAGAGTATTTAGAGGCTTCGAAGTCAGCAATTGATTTTATAGAGAAGTTCTGTTTCGATACTGATGGTAGAATGTTTTTTGAGATAACCGCTGATGGCACTCCATTGCGTAAGCGCCGTTATCTGTTTTCAGAAACATTTGCAGCTATTGCAATGGCTGAATACTCTATTGCGTCGGGCAACAAGGATTATGCTCAAAAAGCGTTAGATTTGTTCAAGATGATTCAAAAGTATGACAGAACTCCTGGACTGTTGGATGCTAAGTATCTGGATACTCAACCAATGCATGGGCACTCTTTGTGTATGATTTTGATAAACACAGCTTCGCGCGTGCGTGAAGCAATTCAAGATGCTGTGTTAGATAAACAAATAGAAGAGTCGATTGATGCAATTGTTAAACTACATATGAAGCCCGAATTTGAAGCACTGCTTGAAGTGGTAGGTGCTAATGGTGAGTTTATCGATACGGGAATGGGTAGAACAATCAATCCTGGTCACTGTATTGAAACTTCGTGGTTTATACTTGAAGAGGCACGTCATCAAAATTGGAACAAAGAGTTAGTAAATAAAGCAATCACTATTTTCAATTGGTCATGGAAATGGGGGTGGGACGAGGAGTTTGGTGGAATTATCAACTTCAAAGATTGTAAAAACTTCCCCCATCAAGACTATGCACAGGATATGAAATTCTGGTGGCCACAAAATGAGACTATTATAGCTACGCTATATGCTTATTTAGCAACTGAAGATGAGTCTTATCTTGATAAGTATCGTCAGATAAATGATTGGACTTACAAACACTTCCCTGATGCAGAGCATGGTGAGTGGTATGGATATTTACATCGTGATGGTTCTGTGGCTCAACCTGCAAAAGGCAATCTATTTAAAGGTCCTTTCCATATTCCAAGAATGATGATTGTAGCACACCTATTGTGTAAAGATATTTTGAAAAACGCTTAATGTTTTTGGTATAAAACTAAATAATTATGTTGAAATTTATGTGTGCAGGTTTTTTATCACTTTTTGTCAACTTGCTTTTTGCAACGGTTTTACCGCAAGACACTACAGTGATGACGCCTATGGTTGTGGGTGTTCCTCCGAGTGATGCTTATATAGGATTGTCTCAATTAGATAATGGAGAAATAAGACATTATAATTATGGGGAGCAGGCTGAACCAGGATCATTTTACCTTTCTAGTCAAGATAAAGGCTTTACATGGAAAAAAGTAAACACACCTAGAGATATACCATTTGCAGATATTCAAAGCCCTATAAGCGGTGAGTACCTTCGCCTAATATCAGCACCAGGCATGGGTACTTACGCTATTAGAACAAACAATGGACTAAATGGTGATCGTCAATTGATTAAAGTTTCAGATAAAATGGGCATCATGCTCAAGCCACCATTGTTTATTAGAGATGGCAAGAGAGTAGTGGTGGCAGGACATTATGGTACGCAAGCAGGTTTACCTAAAGCTTGTTTCTCGTTTGTATCCGATGATGATGGGATTACTTGGCAACAGTCATCACTTATTACTACTCCAAACCATGAGGGTGGTGGTTTTCATGATGGAATAAGATGGAATCATGGTGCTGCTGAGCCTACTATTTTAGAGCTTAGTGATGGACGATTATGGATGTTTATTCGCACATCGCAAGACAATCATTATCAATCTTTTTCAGATGATGGTGGTATGACATGGAGTGAGGCAACTCCTTCTTCATTCTATGGAACTATAACCATGCCTACTGCTGGTAAACTTAGGGATGGTCGTTTAATTTTTCTATGGTCAAATACAACACCACTTCCAGAGGTTAATAATACGAATGGTATTTGGGATGATGTATTTACAAATCGAAATGCTATACATGCTGCTATCTCATCTGACGATGGTAAAACATGGATAGGGTTTAGGGAACTATATTTAGATCATCGTCGCAATGCATCTGACTTTGGGGACACTAAAGGAATAGATAAGAGTGTACATCAAAGTCAATTTGTGGAGACAGATCCAGGTAGATTACTTGTATCGCTAGGACAACATCCACTACATAGAGTAATGGTTATGTTCGATGTGGACTGGCTTTATGAGAATGAAAGATTTTGTGACTTTTCAGACAATCTAGATCAATGGAGCGTTTTTAGCTACTATAAGGGGATAGTAGGCCATTGTGGTTATAATAGAACAGAAGGCTGTTCGCTAATAGATGGAAAGTTGGAGATAAAGAATGTAGAGAACGATTCACTACTATCATCACAACGTGGGGCAGTATGGAACTTCCCTGCTTTTCGCAAGGGTCAGTTTACAACATCAATACGTTTTAATAACTTAAGCTCAAGCGGAGAGATATTACTAAATGATCGTTGGTTTAATCCAACCGATACCACTGCACGATACTTTGCACCTTTCTCCATTTCAATAAGTCCAAAAGAACTTAAGATAAAAGATATAGACTCTCACATTCTAAGAATAGAATGGGATTTGGATGCAAAGAATCCAGTAGCTACACTTTTTGTAGATAACAAAAAGAGAAAAACTATTAAATTAAAAAACAACTCAATACATGGATTGTCATACGCTCATTTTATGAGTAAAAATAACAATGCTGATGAAGGCTACCAGGTTGAATGGGTTAAAGCCGAACGTCAATAATTATAAACAAATGAAACAATTTTATTCTGTTATTTTATTTTTATTGTTTGCAATTCCTGCAACATTTAGTAATGGTAACTACATGCTGCCACAGCCGAAAAGTGTCAGTTGGGGGACAGGGAAACCTTTTCATTTATCATCATCTGTTCTTGATAGAAGTTCACTAAAAATTAATATGGTGGACCAAATTCCCGAAGCTGTAGTTAATCAAAATGAAGCATACCGTTTATCAGTTTCAGACAAAGAAATTATTGTAGATGCGGTAACAGAATCTGGGGTTTATTGGGCAATGCAAACCTTAGAACAATTGATTGCCAAGGACGACAATGGTAATGATATCATTCCTGCTTGTGATATAGTGGATTATCCTGCCTTCAGAGTAAGAGGATTTATGCACGATGTAGGTCGTAGCTTTATTTCAGTAGAGGAGATTAAGAAGCATATTGCTTTGTTATCTAAATTCAAAATAAATGTATTCCATTGGCATCTTACTGAGAACCAAGGTTGGCGATTGGAAAGTAAAAGATATCCAGAGTTAAATGCCGATTCAAGCTTTGAGAGATTAGTAGGAAAATATTATACCATTGAAGATGCAAAAGAGATAACAGAATGGTGTGCTAAGCATAATATGCTGTTAATTCCTGAGATCGATATGCCAGGACACAGCGCTGCGTTTGTTCGTGCCACTGGTGTGGACATGCAATCGGAAAGAGGAACTGAGATAATAAAAGACCTTATGGATGAGATTTGCACAGAGGTTTTTCCTGATGTTCCCTATATACATATTGGAACTGATGAGGTGCAGTTTACCAATCCTAACTTTGTTCCAGAAATGGTGGAGTTTATACGTTCGAAAGGAAAAAAAGTTATTTCATGGAATCCAGGATGGAACTATAAAGTAGGTGAAATAGATATGACTCAATTATGGAGTTATAGAGGCAAAGCACAGCCTGGAATTCCAGCTGTAGATTCTAAGTTTCACTACACTAATCACTTTGATTACTTTGGTGATTTGTTTTCACTTTACAATAGTAAAATATATAACACCGAAATAGGTAGTGATGATATTGCGGGTGCAATAATTGCTATTTGGAATGATAGATTATTGATAAATGAGAAAGAGATTGTTAATCAAAATAGCTTTTATCCAACTATGTTAGCTTTAGCTGATCGTGCTTGGAAGGGTGGTGGTACTGAGTACTTTGATGATAAAGGTGTGATGATTCCTACTGATGCAAATGACCCAGTCTTTAAGTCATTTGCTGATTTTGAGGATAGAATGCTTTGGTTCAAAGATAAAACCTTTAATGAAGAGCCATTCCCATATTGGAGGCAGACTAATGTTAATTGGTTGATTACTGATGCATTCCCAAATGATGGAGATCTAAATAAATCTTTTGCACCAGAGAGGTCAATTAAAAAAGAGTATAAATATAATGGTAAAACATACAATACGAGTAAGGCAACCGGTGCAGGTATCTATTTGAGACACGTGTGGGGTACATTAGTACCAGGATTTTATAAAGAGCCCGAAGCTAATCATACATCGTATGCTTACACTTGGGTTTACTCTCCCAAAAAACAAGAGGTGGGTGCAATTATTGAGTTTCAGAATTATAGCCGCTCAGAAGCTGATTTGGCACCACCACAAGGTAAGTGGGATTATAAAGAGAGCAAAGTGTGGATCAATAATAAAGAGATTGCACCACCTACATGGTTAAATACTCACACCACTAAAACAAATGAGATCTCATTGAAAAATGAGAATTCTGTGGCAAGAGAGCCTATCAAAGTTAACTTGAAGAAAGGATGGAACAAAGTGTTGTTAAAGCTTCCAGTTGCTGGATTTTCATCTAAAGAAATTAGATTAGAGAAGTGGATGTTTACCTTCCTATTTGTTACCCCCGATGGGCGTGATGCTGCACCTGGTTTAATTTATAGACCAGAGAAAAAGAGATAACTTTTAATTAAAATAATATTCAAATGAACGCTATAAGGAATATCATCTTTATGATGACCCTAATTGTAATTATTTCTTGTAACGCTAAAAATGTAAAAGAGATGAACATAGAATGGGAAAAGATGTCCACTGTTGGATTAGGAGAGGGCTTAGAAAAAGGCGTATCTGCTTCATATGCCGCCTTGATAGATGGAAAAATAATAGTTGCTGGAGGTGCTAATTTTCCTGGCAAACTGGGTTTTGAGGGAGGAACCAAAGCTCTATATGACGAGATTGTAATGTACAACTCGGAAACAGAATCATGGAACGTGATAGGTAGGCTACCAGAAAAGTCAGCATATGGTGTGTCTATTGCTCTATCAAATGAAGAAGCAGTTTGGATTGGCGGAAATAGTGATTCATCATCCTTGAAATCTGCTTACAAAGTTATGTTTAATGATGGCTCTTTATCACTAGAGCCATTTGTAAGCTTACCAGTTGCCATAGATAATTTTGCAGGTTGTGCCATAAACAATAAGTTATTTGTAGCAGGTGGTGTAGCTAATGGGGCTCCTTCAAACAGTGCTTATATGCTAATTTTAGGTGTAGGTAATAAGTGGATACAACTTCCCGATTTTCCTGGAGTTGCTAGGATACAGCCTGTAATGTCAGCTGTGGAGATAGATGGTAAGGAGTATGTTTATTTGTTGGGTGGTTTCTTTGGAGGAGATAAAGATAACGCTCCTGCAATGTTAACCGACATTTTGCGTTTTGATGTGCAGGCGAATGAGTGGGAAAAAGTGGGTGAACAACTAGATAGTGGCACTAATCAGCTGTTTTCGCTAGGTGGTGCTACAGCAGTAGCTTTGGACAATAGATATATTATTTGCTTTGGTGGTGTAAATCATGATGTATTTCTAGATGCGATCACTACACAATATAATATCAGTAAAAATGATACATTATCTGCAGAAGAAAAGGGAGAGAAGAATCTAGAGTTCTCAAAGCATTATATGACACAGCCTATAGAATACTATAATTTTAATAAAGAGTGTAGAGTATTTGATACACATAAGGGTGCTTGGTCAACTATAGATAACACTTCCAATGCAGCACGTGCAGGTGCTACCATTGTTTATGATGGTAATGAAGTTGTACTAGTGCAAGGTGAGTTGAAACCAGGAGTACGCTCGGCTGATACGTGGAAGGTAAAAATTGCAGTAGAATAAGTCTATATTTGTACTTTATAATCTAGTGTATAGGAAAATGTAAATAATAACACAATTGATATAACAACTAAAACAAACAAAAATGAGAAACAATAAAGCCTATCCTTGGATAGTAGTAGGATTATTGTGGGTGGTTGCTTTGCTCAACTACTTAGACAGGCAGATGCTATCGACGATGCAGGCCTCAATGCAGTTAGACATTAAAGAGCTTGCCATAGCTGAAAACTTTGGTAGAGTGATGGGCATATTCTTGCTTATATATGGCTTGATGAGCCCCGTAGCTGGAATAATTGCTGACAGAGTAAATCGCAAATGGTTAATTGTATGTAGCTTATTTGTGTGGTCGGCGGTAACTTATGGAATGGGATATGCTGAAACTTATAATCAGGTTTATTGGTTGCGTGCACTAATGGGAGTGAGCGAGGCGTTGTATTTGCCAACTGGATTGGCTATGATTGCTGATTATCATACATCTAAGACTAGGTCGTTGGCAATCGGTGTTCATATGTCAGGACTTTACATGGGACAAGCATTAGGTGGATTTGGTGCAACTATTGCAGCAAACTATTCGTGGCACACAGTGTTTCACTGGTTTGGTATAGTGGGTATAGTATATGCATTTATTCTTGTTTTTGTTCTTCATGACAAAGAGAGACCAAATATTGCTACTGAAAAATTGAATAATAGTCCAGTATCAAAACCTGTTGCGAAAGAGTCAATATTTAAGACTTTAGGACTTGTTATGGGTACACTTTCTTTCTGGATTGTACTATTCTATTTTATGGCTCCAAGCTTCCCAGGTTGGGCTACCAAAAACTGGTTGCCAACATTATTTTCAGAGAACTTAGGAATTGACATGGCTATAGCAGGGCCAATGGCTACAATATCTATTGCCATTGCTTCTTTTATTGGAGTGCTTATTGGTGGACCATTATCTGATAGATGGGTGCAAAAAAATATTAGAGGTCGAATTTATACTAGTGCAATAGGACTTGGTCTTACCATTCCTTCATTAGTATTGCTTGGGCTAGGACATACACATCTAGCACTTATTGGTGCAGCCATGTTATTTGGTATAGGCTATGGTATGTTTGATACTAACAATATGCCAATTTTAACTCAAATCATACCTAAAAGAGCTCTGGCCACTGCGTATGGCATTATGAATATGGTTGGTGTATTTGCGGGATATTCAATTACCTTAATATTGGGTAGCTCTACAGATGCTGGTAATCTTGGAGCTGATTTTAGTAAACTAGCTATCATAGTATTTTTGGCGGTGGTTACTATGCTTGTGTTTGTAAAGCCAAAAGCAGAGTTGACATATGCTGGAGATGATGAGTAAACTTGTTTTGGAATTGTAGCAGCTAGCAACTAGCTGTATATTTTGTGAGGGTATGACATTTTGATCATGCCCTCATTCTGTCTATTATGAAAACACTTTCATTTTTATTATATTTGTTTTTTATCAGAAAGCAGGATTGAGGCATCGTTTTTCCGTCTCGGCATCATTTTCGTCAATTTACAAATATAAATTTTTGATTAATGGTATGTAAAAGTGAGAATAGTCTGGATGTGATTTACAATTCAAATTTAAATGGCAAGTTAACAGTAGCATGGGAGGGTGACAGAAAAGTGTTGAATAGTA
>JAAYFB010000360.1 GCA_012728465.1 Proteiniphilum sp.
CCAAAGTCTTTAAGTTGGCGAGTACCAATATTTGAAGTCATTATAAGAATAGTATTCTTGAAGTCTATTCTTCTGCCTAAGCTATCTGTAACATGCCCTTCGTCAAGAATTTGTAATAAAATATTAAATACATCTGGATGAGCCTTCTCAATTTCGTCAAGAAGAACTACAGAGTAGGGGCGACGACGAACTTTTTCTGTCAATTGTCCACCCTCTTCATATCCTACATACCCAGGAGGTGCTCCTACAAGTCGTGAAACATTGAATTTCTCCATATATTCACTCATATCTACTCTGATAAGATTTTCTTGCGAATCGAATAAAAATTCGGCTAGTTTTTTTGCTAAGTGAGTCTTACCAACTCCTGTAGGACCTAAGAACATGAATGTACCAATTGGCTTGTTAGGGTCTTTAAGTCCTACACGATTACGTTGAATGGCTTTTGCAATTTTTTCAACAGCTTCGTCTTGACCAATCACTTGACCTTTTATTTCTTCTTTCATTTCCAGAAGTCGTTGTCCTTCTGCTTGAGCAATTCTTTGAACAGGAACTCCTGAAATCATAGCAACTACTTCAGCTATTTTTTCTTCATCTACTATTTCTGGCTTCTCCTTAATCTCCTTTTGCCATTTCTGCTCTTCTGCCTCTAGTGCTACTAGGAGTTGACGTTGTTTGTCTCGATAGCTGGCAGCTAGTTCATATTTTTGAGCCTTAACAGCATCGTTCTTCATTTGCTCTACAGTCTTTAACTGCTCTTCCATCTCCTCTATTATCTTAGGAATGGAGATATTTGAAATACGAGCACGTGCGCCAGCTTCATCTAGAGCATCAATAGCTTTATCGGGGAATGTACGGTCGGATACATATCTCTCCGTTAATTTAACACATGCCTCTAGTGCTTCGTCAGTATAGTGAACATTGTGATGCTCCTCATATCTTTCTTTTATGTTCTGCAATATTATAAGAGTCTCTTCTGCAGTAGTAGGATCTACTATGACTTTTTGGAAACGACGCTCTAGTGCACCATCTTTTTCAATGTTTTTTCTGTACTCATCTAGTGTAGTAGCACCAATACATTGTATTTCTCCACGTGCTAGTGCGGGCTTTAACATATTGGCTGCATCTAATGAACCAGCAGCACCTCCAGCACCTACTATTGTATGAATTTCATCAATAAACAATATTATGTTGGGATTTTTTGTAAGCTCATTAAGTATAGCTTTTATCCGTTCCTCAAATTGTCCTCGATATTTAGTTCCTGCCACAATAGATGCCATGTCAAGAGCAATTACTCTTTTATCGAACATAGAACGCGCTACTCTTTTTTGAACTATACGAAGTGCTAGTCCATCCACAATTGCAGACTTACCTACACCTGGATCACCAATTAACACAGGGTTGTTCTTTTTGCGACGACTCAATATTTGTGCAATTCGTTCAATCTCCTTTTCTCGACCTACTATTGGGTCAAGTCTATTCTCCATTGCTGCACGAGTTACGTCTGTACCAAAATTGTCTAGTACTGGAGTGTCTGAAGCAGGATTCTTGCCAGAGGCTTGTCCTCCCGACTTTCCACCTGGGTTAAATGATGGTCGTTCAAATTGATCGTCATCATCGTCATCCGTAAAGTTAGGACCCATTGTAGTGGTTTCATCAATATCACCCTCAGTACGTGCATCTAGAATGCTCTTAATGTATAAGAATGTACTTGAGTACTCGAGATTGTATTGTGCTAATATCTCGTTTAGAGTGGTCTTTTTTTCTTTCAATAAAGCAAGAAGTATGTGTTCCGAGTCTGCCTCATTGCTCTTTGTTAGTCTTGCCTCCAAAATGCTAACTTTAAGTGCTCGCTCGGTGTTTTTGTTTATTACTAATTCATCAGTACCAACTACTGGCTCTTGTAACTGACGGAACTGTTCGTCAATCTTAGCTTTTAGTTCTTTAACATCCACATCAAAGTCTTGTAGCACTTGCTTTGCCAATCCTTCATCTTCACGAAGTATCGCAAGCATTAAATGTTCGGGACCAATGTAGTTGTTTTGAAGTCTTTCGGCTTCTTCACGACTATAAGTCATTATGTCTCTGACCCTTTGTGTAAAATTATTGTTCATATATTTAAATTCCTTTACTTCTAATTATCAATGTGCAAATATAGTTTTTTATTTACTTGTAAAACAAGTATCACTAGTTATTAGTGCAAAAAGGGTGCCAGATTTTTAAATTACCCTTTTATTAAATCAATTAATTCTGTGAATGACATTTTTGCTGCTTGGTCAGTGCCTTCTAATAAGGATTGCGCCAAGTCGCGCTTTGTGTTGTGAAGATTGATAATCTTCTCTTCAATTGTATTCTCAGAGACTAGTCTGTATATTGTCACTGGGCGTTTTTGTCCAAAGCGATGTGCTCTGTCCGACGCCTGATCTTCTATAGCTGGATTCCACCATGGATCAAGATGTATAACAAAATCTGCAGCAGTAAGGTTTAAGCCTAGTCCTCCTGCTTTAAGGCTTATGAGGAACAAATCTCCATCACCCTTTTGAAAGTCATTCACATTTACGTCTCTCTCTTTCATTGGAGTGGAGCCATCTAAGTATTTATATTTGATTCCTTTTTTGTCTAGTGCCTCCTTAACAATAGATAAGTGTGATACGAACTGGCTAAACACCAATGCTCTGTGTTTGTTTTCAATAAGTTCATCCACAATTTCTAAAAAAGTATTTAGTTTTGATGATTCGATACCAATGTTGGAATCTACCAACAGAGGGTTGCAACTAGCTTGGCGTAGTTTTGTAATTTCTGCCAATGCTTTTATATGCTTTGCTCCCTGTCTTCCATCATCTTTTTCAATGTTTTCTAATGCTTGACGTCTCAGTGCTTCATAAAATGCCATTTCGTTATCAGATAACTGTATCTTTTTTATTATCTCTGTTTTAGGTGGTAGCTCATCTAGAACGGCCGACTTGGTACGTCGTAGAATGAATGGCTTAATAAGTTTGCGAAGCATCTTTTTAGATTTTTCATCATCGGGTTTGATAAATGTTTCGTTGAAGTCTTTTAAGCTTCCTAGAAGTCCTGGATTGATAAAGTTGAATAAATTCCAGATTTCTCCCATATGATTCTGAAGAGGAGTGCCAGTTAGTGCAAGTCGAAACTCACCTTTGAGGTTCATTATTGCCCTAGAGGTTTTAGTTGCATAGTTTTTAATGATATGAGCCTCGTCAAGAATGATTGTGGCAAACTCTTTTTTACTAAACAAATTCTCTTCCGATTGCAATAGTCCGTAGGATGTAACTAGCACATCTCCTTCGGTCAAATTATCAATAGTGATGTTTCTGTCACTACTACTCAATACTTTCATATTAAGTATTGGTGCAAAACGATTAGCCTCAGATATCCAGTTGCCTATTATTGATACAGGACACACTACTAGTGCGGGCCCTTTGCCTATTCTATTTAACAGCATAGCCAGTGTTTGTAGTGTTTTGCCCAGACCCATGTCATCTGCCAAACATGCACCTGCGCCCATCTCTGACAATCGTGTCATCCATCTATATCCATCTTCTTGATATGGACGTAGTTCGGCTTGCAAAGTGGCAGGCGTGTTTACATCTTCTATGTTTTTTGAGCTAATAGTATTCTTAAACTCTTGCCATTCTTTGTCAGCTTTTATGTCCTCAAGATTATTAAATAGCCCATCTAGTGCCAATGTGGCATACTTGTTTAGCTTGATTCCGTCCTTGCTGTTGTTGGCATACGAGTTAAGTTCATTCAGTCTCTTCCTCAATTCTTCTGAAAGGGTAATAAATTCCCCTTTGCTTAGCTCAATAAACCTGTCATGACTTTTTGCAACCAATCCTAATAAATGCTGCATTGATATGACAGTATTGTCATCTATTTTTAGCTCTCCATCCAGTTCAAACCAGTTGGTTTTAGTCTTTACTCTAATACTTAAACTTGGAAAATCGGCTTTTGCTCGAATTCTTAACCTCTCACCTTCGGGCCATTCTACTACACTTATGTCTTGATGTTCCGATATTATATCTAGTAAAAACAAAGAGTCTAATGGGTTGTCAAACTTTATTAAGTCATCACTAGTATCTACTCCCACTAGGTTTTGTATGTTGTCTAATATTGAATAGTAGTTTTGTCGTTCAGTATCAAAATCTCTTTTAACCTGAAATTGTTCTCCATCTATATTTGTTATTAAAACTCTTCCTCCCGATGCTGGTTTTGCGTATGGTGGTGTTTTGTCGAAAGGTTTAACGAACAACTCTGCTTTCAGCCCGTCACCTATGGGAAGTAGTTGTATTCTGATTCTGCTGTCTGGCTCTACCTCTTTTACTATGAAGCCATCCTTTGCTGACGATGTGATTAAGTTGGATTGAACAATGGCATGCTTGCTCATTTCGCCTAATAGAGAGGTTAATTTTTTTACTCCCTCTTTTGGCACAACTATGTCATTGTTGGTAAGTAGTTTCAAGAAAATTTGTACTTGGCTGTCTAGAACATATATTTTATATCGAGTGTTGGTTTCTTTTTCTATTATGAGTTCGTTGATAAATGATTTTATATCTGACTTTAGTTCATATCCATTTCTTTTCTTTGTAACCTTAATTATAGGTTTTGCTTCTACAAACTCAATGGGGATGTCAATATTATCTGACATAAATATTAGAGGATGACCAATTAGTTCGGTTGCAACCATGATAGATAGTTCGTACTTGTCGCTCCCATCTTGTCGATATGACCTTACATATCTTGATATGCGTAAGTCCTTTTCTGACATACCATTTGTTTTTCCTTCTTGAAAAGTTTTTAAAGATATGTTGCGACCTTTTGACCACTTTCCTTTTGCGTTTAGTGTTTGTAGTACGGGCCTAATTTCATGTTCTTCTGCATCATATGTATAAACTACTCGTTGAGACTTTTCTTCCTGTTTTGTCTTCGATTGTAATTTGCTTGCTTCGCCCAATGCCGCAGATATCAATTCTAACGATTTCTCCCATTCAGATATTTTATTTATAAGAGAAGCACTAGGCTGTCGTTTCATTACAGACTGGTACTTTTCGTATAGGTTTTTAAAGGCTTTGTCTTCGAACCATTGTGTAGTAGCATACGACACTTCATAGCCAGCTAAGTAATGTCCGTTGTTGTACGCTAGTACTATTAGGTCGTATATTTCTTGTTTCAATCCCTCTGGAGGTGTAATCTTGGCAATATAAGCTATTGCTAATCGGTGAAGAGTTGATAGTTTGTTTTCGTTATACTCTTCTCCGAAAAACTTTTCTTGAAGTTTTTTCTTGTCAATCTTCATGCCTGCCATATCTTGTACGATAGGCAAGAATAAATCAGCATATAGAAATTTGTAGTTAGCGAGGTAAAATGTATTTAATATCTTCCTAGCTATATCGGCTGCTTCATTTACGGGGAGAGAAAGTAGGTAGCAGAAGTAGATATAATTGTACTTATAGTCCGTAAACATCATTAAGTTTTTGTTGTTATTCTCTTCTCTACTGAGTTTAAGTCCCTCTTCGAAAGCAATACCAGCCTTGTCCTTTTTGCCCTTATGAAACAGCTGTGCACCATTAAGTGAAATACCTGTTACGGTGCTAGTGTTTACGTATTTGTATGCTTTGCTAAAATGCCCCATCAGTATATTTGTATTAAGATGGAGTGTGTTCTCAAGATATATCTTATGTTTATCACCTATTTTTTGGGTTAATTTTTTGTGACTATTTTCAATATTAGCAATGGGTTCGAAATTGTTTTGGCATTTTGATATTTCGGCAGCAAGTATGTAGTATAGCGATGTGCTATCTAGTTTGCTAAGATTATTGCCATAGTACGGAACATTTAAGAAGTCTATCTCCCTAACCAAATTTGAGTTCTTAAATATGTTTTTATTGGTGTTTAAATTTAAGTCTGGCTCGCCATGTAATATGTTGAAAATAAGAAATGATACATCTTTAGGATTCGAGAATTTATATAGTGCACTAAATCTAAAAGATTTGCTTTCTTCAACCACAAGCTTCTTGCCATATTCAGTTAGAGTGCTATACATGTAGGCAGTAAACGGATATGAAGCATAATATTTACC
>JAAYFB010000361.1 GCA_012728465.1 Proteiniphilum sp.
ACAGCTAAGACATGAGGAAATATGCAAAGAAACGTGAAGTATCTTCCTACAGTAAAAATACTCGAAAGCACATAGAATAAGGCTTTACGAGCATTTAAGAAAATATAAAAAGATAATTAGAAATTTATACTTTGTTTAAATATAAAAATAGTGTAATTAAATTGTCGTACTTTTAGCTTTGTATGTTGAGGTATGTTTCATGTACTATGCTGAAATAATTTTGGTCTCCATAATGCTCATGTTAGCTATTTGGGCTGATGTCTTAAGATTCCCTCTCATTAAAAGAGAACGTGGTAGCCTTTTTTTTACAGAATTATCGGTAGCCTATTCTTTATTTCTTGTTATTACCATCTTGATCCATCTGGGAGAAGAAGGCGTTTTTTTATATCCATTAAAAATTAGTATGATTCTTTGGATATTACATTTTACCTCCTTTCCAGTTTTGTTGTTTATGTGGATGCATTTCAATGCACTCAACGTTGTTGATAATGAAAAACTTGTCAATATGCTCACTTACATACATTCCGCCCCTCTTATTGTTTTTTTAGTGATTTCAGCGATAGACATTACAAGACAGAAATTTTACCCCTTCAATCTAAAATATGAACATATGTTACCGAGCATGGGTACTTACTATTTTATAATTTTATCCTTGTTATTTTGTGTTATTATGATGCTTTCTACACTGGGACATCGAAAAAAGATAAAAGAATCCTTTCTGTTTATCGTAATACTCATGCCTATTTCCTTTACGATATCAGTTGTTGTATTTTTTCTTACACACACGTATGGGATGTTCATTTTAACAAATTCAATTATGCTGGTTCTTTATTATTTGCTTGGACAGAGAGATTTCTATCGAACTGATGCTTTGACAGGGTTGGCAACTTATACTCTTCTTAAGCATAAATTGGTTCGCATATTTCGATCCCAGGCTCCTTATGCTGTTATTCTGTTGGATATTGAAAACTTCCGATATTTTAATTCTCGGTATGGAAAGTCCCAAGGAGATCAGATGTTGGTGAGCCTAGCAAAATATCTGGGCACTTTGGTTGAATCTAATGAAATATATCGAATCTCTAATGATCAGTTTTGTCTTAGTGTGTCGATTAAAGATGGGAGAACGGTCCAAACCTTAATTGACACTATAACAGAGCGGATGGCTCATCCTTGGCAACTTACTGACAGAAGTGTTCACATTCAAGTTAATATTGCTGTAATCACTATCCCCCAACAGGTGAAGTCCTTAGAAGAATTCTCTGAAGTAAGCGAAAAATTGATGTTTGAATTAAAGATGCTCAAAGATAAGACTTTGATAGTTTATACAAGAGAAAGCACAACTGACTACGAAAGGAAACAAAATATTGTTTCTGCATTGCGTGAATCTATTAAAAACCCAGATCAGATTATATTACATTACCAACCAGTGTATGATACAAAGTCCGAGCAAATGGTATTTGCGGAAGCATTGATGAGAATTCAGGACAAGCATTTAGGGTTTATTCGTCCAAATGATTTTATATTTCTTGCTGAACAAATAGGACTAATTACACCGCTTAGCCAAATAGTTCTTTCTAAAATTTGTAAATGTATTAAACAACTTCCCATTGAGAATACTCCATTGAAATTTATTTCCATGAATCTTTCCGGTGAAGATTTTGAATTAGTTCATTTTAAAGAAGTCATGTTAGATATTATTGAAAGGGAAAATATCAATCCCAAGTATGTAAATTTCGAGATAACTGAATCAGTTCTTCTGCAATCCTATGAGACAGTAACAAAAGCAATGGTTGCACTATCAAAAAAGGATATTACCTTTTCTTTGGATGATTTTGGTACTGGTTATTCAAATCTTAGCTCATTGATAGATTTGCCGTATGATTATGTGAAACTAGACAGGAGTATCATTCTTGCTGGAATGACAAATTATAATATGCTTCAAATGCTAACTGAAATGATACACAAAATGGGGAAACTCGTTATAGCGGAAGGGGTGGAAACAAAAGAACAATTGCTACAAATCAGGAATGTTGGTATCGACATGGTACAGGGATATTATTTTTCAATGCCATTAAGTGAAGAAGATTTCCGTATGTTGTTCAAGTAGGATGTTTCTGATTAGAAATGGCTCTTTTCAATTTCAATTGTTGCGAAACTACCGTCGTCCTCTTTAATAATTAGTCTCGTAGGTTTTGCGTATACCGACACTTTGGATAGTGAGAACATCCGTAGAATTTTCCATATTGTCCATTTCTGATAACCAGAGACCATCCACACCTGGGACATATCAATGACTTCTCCTTTTGTTTCCTTTCATATACCTGTTTCTGAACTGCATAAACATGTTCTTTTACTGCCTCTCTATCTTGGATATTAACGCTATCCAGCCTATCAGCAATACACGCCACTTGCTCTTCAGATAAAATTGGTACTCCCCTTAGATCCTTGATAGTATCAAGCAGTTGGTAATCGTAGACGACTGGGACCGTAGAATTGATATTTTTCAATTCCCCATCTCCGGTGAAAACTATAACGGGATAGTATGCTATGTATCTATAATCCGAAAGGACTTCCTTTAAAGCATATATGTGCGCCCAATTCTGTCTTATAGGGTTCCTAAATTTGTTTCGGGTTTGATAAAATGTTTGAGTCCAATATTCTGCTTTCTCGTTTCCGTGAATCCAACCACTGAAGTTTTTGGTCTCAATGACAAATATACCATAGGTTGAAACAACAATATGATCAATTTGAGTGCTCCCTCTTTTAGTCCTTATCAGAACATCATTGAAGACCCTGAAATCTCTATCTTGTTGCTTTAGTAGTATGGTACTGACTCTCGCCTCACCTGCATTGCCCTTTCTTTCATATGTTTCTTGGTCATCAGATGGTAGTAACAAAAGAAGTATGAATTGACTTAGAATATATAGAGTTATGAATACGATAATAATCATGTAAAAACATCTCTCTTGGTACGTTAGACAGCTTCATCATGCAGCTCAGAAATCATCTTGGAAGTCTGGCATACAATTTAGAATTATATATGAATGTTCGATTATATCATGGTTGAAGTTTGAGTTGTTAAAAAAACTGTTAGAGCAAAAATGATGCACACAGACTCTTATCAAAGGGGTTTTATATGGCTGCAAAAAATACTCATCAACAAATGAGACCCCATACCCATGACTTTGTTTGAACCATGGGACGTAGAATGCTTACACTGGGGAAGTACTGCAAGGGTAGTCATTTCTCCTGTGGCAAAGGCTGAAGCTGCAATAGTATTACGCGGGTAGCAACGGCTCCAAGAAAGAAAGAAGTCCTACTATGCTGGATATGGATTTTTAAACTATATAATTTTTGGTTACACTAAAAGGTTTTTCCTTTATGTGCATTTAAGAGGGTTTCAAAATACACAGACCCTCATTTGGACGAGTATCTCCTCCCTTAAAGAGTTGTTCAATAGTAACCATGAGAGTTAGAAA